>JAGRHX010000653.1 GCA_020444775.1 Gammaproteobacteria bacterium | reverse complement strand
GGTCCAGACCTGGAGCGTCAATGGTCATGGACCCTGGAGCGACGGCCTGTCCTTCACCCTCTCACCCTGAGTTCGGCAGCGATAGCGGCTAGTCGCCGCTCAACCTGCCGACCGAGCGGTCGGCGCCTGTGGGCCGAGGTAGTCGATTTCATCGGCAGGAATGTGTCGCCAGCTGCTGTCCTGGCTCTGCTCCTCGAGAAAGTGCGCCCCCATGCTCACCGAACGTGGCGTGAGCAGGAACAGTCGCGTCGACTGCCAGCTGAAGCCGAGGTCGAGGATGATCGCCGCGCTCACGCCGTCCAGGTTCATGGGCACGGCACGGCCGCCGCGCTGGCTGGCGAGCGCTTCTTCGATACACACCGCGAACCGGCAGTACACCCCGAAGGTGCCTTCCGCCCGGGCTATCTCCAGCACCTGGGGGGCGCGCGGATCGCGGCCGTGCAATGGAATACCATAGCCCGGCACACGCGTGCCGCTGGACCGCGCCTGTTCGACAACGCCCGCCGCCTCGCGCCGCAGCCGCGCATCGCTCAGCCCCGCCGGTTCGACACCGGTCGCGTCCAGACGCTCGACCATGAGTCGTGCCAGTTGCTCACCCAAGCCGCCCATCCGGTCGCCGAACGACAGGATCCCGGCACCCACGGCTGCCTGGATGTTGGTTCCGTACGAGGCGAAACAGCGACTCACCATGGACGGCGGCGCGATTCCGTGCTCCATGGACGCGACCAACAAGGCATCGAGCACCCGGCTCTGCGCGGCGCTGGGTTTCTTGCCTTGCAGCAGCAGGAACATCATGCCGGCGAACGACAGCTGACCGATCAGCTCACTGAGCGGCTCGCCGCGTACCAGGATCTCCTCCTCCTGCTCGTTGCTCACGACCCGGGCGATGCCGGTCTGCCAATGGTTCATGTCCAGTGTAGGCATGGGCTCGATACTCCTCGATCTGTCACGGCCGTGCGTTCGGCCTGGATATTCTCATAGACTTGGCCTGGGAATCGGCCGGGGACTCACTCTGGGACCGCGGCAGGTCCCACACGTCGTATCGTCGAATCGCCCCAGGAGGGTCCATGAGCAGAATGCCTACGGTGGCTCGAGAAGCCATGAGCGAAGCGCAGCTACGCGTCGTGGAGAAGATCGAGGCGGGCCCGCGCAAGGGCTTTTATGGCCCGTTCGTGCCACTCATCCATAGCCCGGAACTGCTCGACCGGGTCCAGGCGCTGGGCCTGCTGTGTCGCTATCAGAGCTCGTTTCCACCGGCGCTGTCGGAGCTGCTGATCCTTGTCTCGGCACGTCACTGGACCGCCCAGTTCGAGTGGCACTCGCACGTCGAGTCGGCCATCGCCGCCGGCGTGCCGGCCGAAGCCATCGAGGCCATTCGCACGCGCCGCGAGCCACACTTCACCGACCCGGACCAGGCCCTGATCCATGCCTTCGCCCACGAGTTCTACAACACCGGGCGAGTCGGTGACGCCAGCTTCGATGCCGTCGTGCGGCGCTTCGGTCATCGCGGCATGGTCGATCTGGTCGGCATCATGGGCTACTACGGGCTCATCGCCATGAGCCTGAACATCTTCGAGCAGCCATTACCCGACGGTGTCAGTCCGCCACTAGACCCCTGATCGAGCACACGCCCAGGGGCGCATGCCGCCGGCCGCGCCTAGCAACACCAGCACGAAAGTATCGAGCACATACTCCGACGCTCGTACGCCGCCAGGAGGACACGACTGCCATGAACGACCGCTTGCCGCTGCACGGCGTGAGGGTCCTGGATCTGTCTCGCATCATCGCCGGCCCGAACTGCACCATGCAGCTTGCCGATCTGGGCGCCGAGGTC
>JAGRHX010000652.1 GCA_020444775.1 Gammaproteobacteria bacterium | reverse complement strand
ACACCGTGAACGGGCCCGGGCCCTTCAAGGTGTCGACCAGACCGGCCGCCTTGACGGCGGTCACCAGGGTGTTGAATGAGCCGGCATCGACCGCGGTGTCGACGATATCCATTTTCTTGGCGTGATCCTTCTCGGCGTGATCCTTCTTGGCGTGGTCCATGGCAGAGACCGCGCCAGCACCGATCAGTGTGCTCGCGGCCAGAAACAGGGTTGCGATACGTCTTGCGAACATGGGACTTCTCCTCGAGCGTTGTCGAATTGACTGACATCGAACATGCTGTGTTCGCTTGAAGCTACGTGGCCCCGCTGAGCACGGATCAACGACTCGGTCACCAACTGTTCTTGCGTGGCATTCGCTTCTTCCGATGCCTGGAAGCGACTCGCTATGTTCACTCTTGATGCAGGTTCATCTGAGTGTTATTGGCCGGCACATGGGTTCGCCTCAGGGGCTGCTCTACGCGCGTGTCCGGGAACACATCCTTGAATCTGGGTTCGGCCGGGGGATCGCTGCATCACGTGCAACGAGTCCGATCACCCGGCGCTTCCGGGCCGATCGTCCCATGCGATCGGTCTCGATAGGTGATGTGGCTCACGGAATCGGCGGCAACGCGCTGCCATCCTCGGTCCCCATACCAGTCATCGATCATGGCCCAACAGCCTGATGTGAACGGACCCAGTATGGGCGTGATGACGGTATAGGGCAGGCGTAGGGATACATTGCGTGTGCTACAGGCGGCTGAGCACCCCGCATGGTCAGTATGGATGACCAAGCACGGCGGTTCAGCCACAACGCACGCGACGCGCACGACAGTGGAGGTCGAACATGTCATCATCCAGTCACTCATCACGGATCACGAAGCAGTCCTGGGCAGGACTGGCGCTGCTCTGGCTCTTGGCTGCCGTCGCCAGCGCCGACACCTTCAATTCCACGGCACCGTCATTCGCGACGCCCCTGCAGACGAACTTCACTTTTGTCGGGCCCGACCTGCCCGGCGGCGATCGACCGCGTCCGTATCTCTTTTGCGACGTGACCATCACACAAGCGGATGTCGACGCCCAACAGCCCTATGTCATGGTCAAGTCGGGCCGCTATTGCCTTGCCGAGGACATCACCGTCTCGGCTCGTCTGGAGACGTTTCGCATCGCTGCCAGCAATGTCGAGCTCTGGTTCGCGGGCCGAACCTTGAGCGACCTGACGCATCCCTGGGCTGATACCCATGACGAGCGGATTGCGATAGCCATTACCGAGGGTGTCGCCAATGTCTGGATCCACGGCGGCACCTTGCGAGACTTCGAGGTGGGCATCCGCACGTTCGGTCCGGCGCGCCAGATGGCCAGCGGCAAGCTCGACAAGGTCCTACCGGCCGATCTGATTCGCGAGCTGAACATCGAGGACATGACGGTCGAGGTACTCGATCTCGGTTTCGACCTCGACAGCCTGGTCACCGCCACCATCGCCAACAACACCATGCGCTGCCCCGTCTGCATGCACGTCACGCAAGGTGATGGCGTGACGATCTCGGACAATGTCCTCGATCTCGACAGTCGCGGCGGCACGACCTTCGGGATCCTCGCGGGTTGGGCGATGCCGGGACTTTGGATCGTCAACAACACGATTCGAGGCGAGGTGCACGAAGCCGGCATCGGCATCTATCTGAGCACCTGGAAGTCGAGCGGTGGCGTGGTGCTGGAGAAGAACACCTTCAGCGGCCTGGATTCGGCCCTCTGGGTATATGCAAGCGATGCGACGGGTCATACCATTCGTCACAATACAGTGCACGGCGGGCCGCTGCCCTATACCAGCATCAACCCGCCGCCCGTCGGCTATCAAGGTGGCAACCTGGCGCAGCCATACGCCATGTATATCGGCAACACGCCGCGCACGGCGCTGTACGGCAATGCCATCTTCAGCGCGGCGGGTGGCAAGAGCTATGACCAGGGCATCGTCCTCTTCGGCCACACTACGATCCGCCCCCAGGCCAACGGTCGACCAGCGCTGTATGACAATGAGACCTGTGGCACACAGACACCGCTGGTCGCACCGGTCGGCGTGCCGCTGCATCAGGTGGAGGACACGGGCAACAACTCATGGGAGAGCTGTCGCTTCGCAGCGCCGCAGTGAGGACTGACGACACTACGTGGTCCGCTGCGTGTGCCGGTCTCGGTTGTCGGCCTTCTTTCGATTGCCGAGAACAACGGTGCAGTCGATGAGATCCCGTTTCGCCAACGAGACACTGGCACTCGGCTTTGCCCTGCCACCACTGCTGGTCTGGCTGGTGAGTCAGTTGAGCTTCGAGCTCGCGGCGCTCGATCTGCGGCCGATTCTGCTTCACCTCACCCATGAGGTCGCCAATGCACCCGCGCCGGATCCCCTGGACCTGGCGCGTGCCCGGGTGACCTGGGGCGCGGGACTGCTGTTGTTCTACGTGGTGGCGTGCGGGGTGCTCGGCTACGCGCTGCTGCTCTACCGCGAGCTCTCGGCACGTGGCCGACTGTTGTATGCCGCGCTCGCCGTGTTGCTGGTCGCGATCTCCCTATGGCATGCGATTCACAGCGGTGCGAGTCGTAACGCCTTCAGCCTGCTGTACTACTTGAGCCGCGACAGCCTCGCCGCGTGCAACTGTCTGTCGGAAGACTCGTTCAGGGCGATCGAGGTGGCGGTGCAGCTGCTGAACCTGCTCGCCGCGGTAGTACCACCGGTCGCACTGCTGGCCGGTTGCGCGGCCGTCGTGGTGCCACGCGGCAGTGGACCCGAGACGCTCGACCGGCTGGCAACGAAGATGGAGCGCTTGAAGACGCTTCTCGCCGGTGGCTCTGCGCTACTGGTAGCGGGCATCCTGCATCAGATCGTCTGGCATCGCTGGCCAGCGACCTTGCTGCAAGCCCCTGACGATCAGCACGTGCTCGGCGTGGCTACCAGTCTGGCGGTGTACTGGGGCACCACCTACTCGTTGCTCACGGTCACCTTCTTCCTGCCACCGGCCGCGATCCTTCGCCGACAAGCGATGAAGATCCTGGATGCAGAATCGACCACGAGCGCGGACCGCCAGCGTTGGCTCGACGAACACGGGTTCTCCGTATCCCCGATCAAGCGGCTCCCGCAGATCACGGCTATCCTCGCCCCCATGCTCGCGGGCTCCTTCGGCACGGGCCTCTCGGCACTGGCGACCCCGTTGCATTAGCCGCGAGTCCCCTGCACCGTGGGATTGCTTCGCGTGCGATCGGCCACCGCGGTCGACCTGCCGCGATCGTTCACGTAGATTGCCCCTACAGGCCTGCTCAACAGCTTACTTGCCCTTACCTGCCCACACGCATGGAAACGTCGAGCATCACCTTCGCGTTCTCGCTGATCTTCGCCGGTGCGGCAATCCTCGCATCCATCGCCCTCTACACACGTCAACCGCTCATCATCGCTTACATCGCGCTCGGCGCGTTGATTGGCCCCTATGGCCTGGGCCATGTCACGGATTTGAAGCTGCTGTCGGATATCGCCCACTTCGGCATCATATTTCTGTTGTTCCTGCTGGGCTTGGACATGCAGCCCAAGGCGCTGGTCGCCACGATGCGCAAGGCCTCGGTGATCGCGCTGGTCAGCTCGGCGATATTCGCCGCGATCGGTTATGCGGTGGCCTTTGGCTTCGGCTTCACGCACACCGAAGCCATCATCATCGGCGCGGCGATGATGTTCTCCAGCACCATCATCGGCATCAAGCTGTTGCCGACCACGGTGCTCCATCACCGGCATATCGGCGAGATGATGATCGGCCTGTTGCTGATACAGGATGTCATCGCGATCTTTGTCTTGCTGGTGCTGTTGAGTGGCGATCTGGGAGAGTTCGATCTGGCGATACTGGGCAGAACCATTGGCGCGCTACCCCTGTTCATTCTCGCCGCCGTGCTGATCGTCAAGCACGTGTTGTTGAGGTTACTCGAGCGCTTCGATCGCTTTCATGAGTACATATTCCTGCTGGCACTCGGCTGGTGCCTGGGGATGGCTGAGATCGCGCATCTGGTCGGCCTGTCCGCGGAAATCGGCGCCTTCATCGCGGGGATAGCCCTGGCCACCAGCCCGATCTCTCAGTACATCGCCATCAGTCTGAAGCCGCTGCGCGACTTCTTCCTGGTGATGTTCTTCTTCTCGCTCGGCGCGGGCTTCGATCTCTCCGTGTTGCCGGACGTCGCGCTGCCGGCCGCGGTGCTGGCGGTGGCGATGCTCGTCGCAAAGCCGCTCGTGTTCCGCGGCCTGCTGACGCTCGAGGGCGAGGAGGACCGACTGTCGAAGGAGATCGGCGTCAGGCTCGGCCAGGTGAGCGAGTTCGGCCTGCTGATCGCCGTGCTGGCGGTGCAGGCCGGCGCCATCTCGGCGCGCGCCGGCTACCTCATCACCGCGGCGACGATGCTCACCATCGTCGTCTCGTCGTACTGGATCATGCTGCGCTACCCGACGCCGATCGCGGTCGACGCGAGGCTCCGCCGCGACTGAGGCCGGTCGCGGCGGGGACACGCTCGCTCAGCCCAGCAGGTTCGGGAAGCGCAGCCCGATGCCGATGGTCGCCATGTCGATGGCGACCGCGACGACGACCATGCCCAGCAGGCGGCTGGCGACCGTCATGCCGGTCTTGCCAAGGTAGCGCGCCACCGGCACCGCCATGCGCAGCGTCGCGAAGACGATGGCGGTCATGACCAGCAGCACCACCGCCAGGGTCACGTAGTCACCGGTACGCGAGGCGGCATCGCAGTGGACGATCACCGCGGCGATGGCGCCGGGGCCGGCGAGCAGCGGGATGGCGATGGGGCAGATCGCCTGCGAAGCGGAGCTGTCCGCCGAGTTGGAGCGGTCTTCGCGGCCCGCGGTGGCGCGCACCAGGCCGAGGCCCATGCACAGCACCACGATGCCGCCCGCGATGCGGAACGAGCCGATGCTGATGGCGAAGAGATCCAGCACCTCGTCGCCCAGCAGCGCCGCCGTCGCCAGCGTCACACCCACGGCGATCGTGGCGTTCATGGCCAGCCGGTTGCGCTGGACGTCGGTCTGTCCCTCCGTCAGGTCGGAGAAGAACGGCACCGCCACCAGCGGGTTCATGATCGCGAACAGCGGTGCCGCCAGCGCCCAGAAGGCGGCCGAGTCGAACAGTTCCATCGCGCCGAGGTAACGGCCCGGGTCCGCCGCGACGATGCCGCCGAGGAGAACGGCTGCGAGCACCGCGGTCGTCGCCGTCAATCCCGTGACGGTGAACGGATTGGCATTCATGGTCGTCGTGTCCCCCTTCGCTCGCTCAGATGCCGACGCGCACACGGACGTCGACGCCCGGGTGCTCGACCAGCGAGCGCGCGACCACGCGGATTTCGGAACGCCGGATGCCGACGTCGCGCAGCACGTGGTCGTCGAGACGGGACAGCTCGGCGATGGTCCTTGCGATGGCCCGGCCGCGTCGCCACGTGTCGACTGACGCGAGCACCAGGTCGTGGACGTCGGAGACCGCCGCCAGGATGAAGCGCGCGACGCTGAAGTCGGCCGCCGCGTGGGTGGCCAGAGGGGCATGCCGGCGCTGGCCGGCCGGCGTGGGGCGCCGGTCACGGCTGCCCGTGGCGTGGGTCGCGGAACGCTGCGTTCCACGCGGAATCACCATGGTATAAGTGGGTCGAACGGTCATCGTCCTGGTGCTCACGTCGGTCTCCTGGTGTGCAGAGTCGTCGGAGGCGTCGCCCCGGACGGGGTGGCCTCGCCGACGCGCATTCCCGGGGCCGCCCATTGGGCCCAGCGTGGAAGCACCGTGGTAGGGCGCGTGGAATATCCTCACGCTGAGCACCAGTTCTCGGAATGACATGCCGCGGATACAAGTACGCACGCTGGGCGAGTTCGCCGTGTTGCACGACGGCGAGACCGTCAAGCTGCCCGCCTCGCGGCGCACGCGCGCCCTGCTCGCCTACGTGGCTCTGACCCGCCGGCCGCAGCGGCGCGAGCGGCTGTGCGAGCTGTTCTGGGAGATGCCCGACGACCCGCGCGGCGCCCTGCGGTGGTCGCTCAGCAAGATCCGGCCGCTCGTCAACGACGACACGACCGAGCGCCTGACCGCGGACC
>JAGRHX010000651.1 GCA_020444775.1 Gammaproteobacteria bacterium | reverse complement strand
TCATGGCGGCGATGCCGTTGACGAACTCGGTCTCACCGACCGGCTTCAACTGCTCGGGACCGCTGGCACGGTACATCGAGGCACACTCCAGGAACACGGTCGCGACGATGTTGTGACCGCTGTTCAGATCCTCGAGCAGCTCTTCCAGCAGATAGCGCCGACCGGGCATGTCCCACAGATGGTGGTGCGGGTCGACGATCGGCAGGGCCGGCTCGAGGATGTCCTCCTTGATCCGGGCAAGCCATTCGGGGTTGGGCGCGGGAATCCGCGATTCCAACAGCGCTGCGCCTTCGTTGCTCATGTCTGCCTCCGGTGCCGTTGGCCGGTCACCCGCCGCGGCGGTTGGCGGTCGTGTCGGGTCGTCTGCGCGGGTGCTCGGAGCGGTCAACTACCAGCTGCCCGTGGGGGTGTTTCACCGCCTCTCAATGCTCGGCCAGGGTCGGTCCGCTGCCGGCGACGCGGGTCTGACGCATCAGTCGGCGCCAGCGGTCGGCATCGTAGCCGGCACCGCGGTGCAGCAGACAGCGATTGTCCCAGATCACGGTGTCGCCGACCCGCCAGCGGTGCACGTAGACGTGCTCGGGCGCGGTGGCCCGGGCCAGCAGATCGTCGATAAGGTTTCGGCTCTCGATGCCGGGCCAGCCGATGATCGAGCGCGCGTGCGAGCCGACATAGAACGCCTTGCGGCCGTTGCGCGGGTTGCGTCGTACCAGCTTGTGCTCGATCGGTGGCAGCGAGGCGGCATGGTTCGGGTCCACCGGCGCGACCTGGCTGCGCGAGAACACATAATCGTGCAGCACGTGCAGGGGCTCGATGCTGGCCTGCAGATCGGCGGGTAGCCGCGCGTAGGCGGCGCGGGTGCTGACGAACTCGGTCTCGCCGCCGTCGCCGGGAACCTCGTAGGCATGGTTGATCGACAGCATCGCCGGCACCAGGCGGAAGGACGAGTCGGAGTGCCAGAGATTGTTGCCGGTCAGGAAGCGGGTCTGCGGATCGTCGTTGCCACGATGCCGCTCGGCGTCGATGACGTTGCCGATGGAGCCGAAGTAGTCGACCCGACCGGTCTCGCCCTGCTTGCGGTGATTGGGCTCGGGTTCACCCAGATGACGGGTGAAGGCGAGCTGCGCATCGTCGTGCATGGGCTGGTCGGGAAAGTACAGCAGGCTGTACTCGTCGATGGCCTCACGGATCGATTCGATGCTGGCCGGGTCGAGCGGCGCGGTCAGATCCACACCGCTGACCCGGGCGCCGAAGTCGGCATGCAGGGGCTCGTAACGAATCTGGCTCATGGTGTCTCCCGGAAATGGTGGCCGGAATGCTGCCCGGGATGTCGGCTACGCGCGGGCCTGGACATCGAAGCGGGCTTGCCTGGAGTATGCCGGAGTATGGCAGATTGAGCTGTATCGCACCGCAGGGCAATCGGTCGCGAGGGTGGCCCCCGGGCACGACTGCCGGACGCCTGCGCAGCCACCAGGGTACGATGTCGGCAACACGTGGACGCGAAGGGGAGGTGAGGACGATGAGATACCGCAGATTCGGGCGCACCGGGCTCGAGATATCCGAGCTGATCTTTGGTGGGGGTGCGGTGGGCGGCATCCTCATCGATGCCGATGACGACACCCGGCGCACCGCCGTGAAGATGGCGTTGGATGCCGGGGTGAACTGGATCGATACCGCCGCCAAGTACGGCAACGGGCGTTCCGAGCAGGCCCTGGCCTGGCTGATGGCGGAGCTGCCCGAGGAGCGCCGTCCGCACATCTCGACCAAGTTGACCTTCGACCGCGAGGCAGGTGATTTCGCGGGACAGGCCGAGCGCTCGATGACCGAGAGTCTGGAGCGTCTGAAGATGGACAGCGTCGCGCTGTTCCAGGTGCACAATCGCATCGCCAGCTCGCCCGAGCGCATCGAGGGCGCGCTCACCCCCAACGACCTGCTGCGCAAGGGCGGCGTCGCCGATGCCCTGCAGGGGCTGGTCGACAAAGGTCTGACTCGATACATCGGTATCACGGCCACGGGTGAGACGGGTCCGTTGCACGAGGTGATCGCCAGCCAGCGCTTCGACACGGCCCAGATCTACTACAACCTGCTCAATCCCAGCGCCGGTATGGACGTGCCGTCCGGATTCTCGGCCTACGACCACAAGAACCTCATAAAGACCGCGGCCGACAACGACGTCGGGGTGATCGTCATCCGTGTGCTGGCCGCCGGCGTCATCGCCACCGATCGCCGCACCGGCAAGGAGGGCGGCGTGATTCTGGACAACGACGTCGCGGCCGACGAGGCGAGAATGCGCAAGGTGCTGCCGCTGCTCAAGCCCGAGCACGGCGCGCGCAGTCAGGTGGCGTTTCGCTATGCGCTGCGCAACCCCGGGGTCTCCGGCATCGAGGTGGGAATTGCCGAGCTGGAGCATCTGCGTCTGGCGATCGAGGCCGCCGAGATGGGGCCGCTGCCCGATGACCTGCTCGCCGAGCTGGATGCCCTGGTCGCTCGCGACTTCGCCTGAGCCGGGCGGGGCGCCGGGTCCGGCGGCCGGCCTTGATGCGTGTCGCCGGCGGTGGCGGTGCACGCTGTTGCTGGCGGTGGCGATGCTGGTCCTGTGCTGCGGGCAGGTTGTGCCTGCGCGTGCCCAGACCTCGGCGCAGCCCGCCGCATCGGACGACTCAGAGCTGGTCTGGTGCGTGGACGAGGCCTTGTCGCTGGTCAAGCGCAAGCCGCGCTGGCGTTGCGATGGCCGGGTGGTCAGCGCCGATGAGGCCGCACGCATCCGCGATGCGCGGGTGCAACGTATCAAGCGCGCCTTGGACCCGGAGCCGGTGGTGCCCGGCCGCCGGCTGGGCGGCACCGGTACGGGTTTCTTCATCACGCGTGAAGGCCATGTGCTGACCAATCATCACGTCGTCGACGATTGCCCGACGCTGACCGTCACCCCGGCGGGCCGCGAGGAGACCGTCGCGACCCTGCTGGGGGCCGATCCGTCGCGTGATCTGGCGGTGCTGCGAACCGGGGTAAGGACGACGACACCCGCCTTGTTCCGGGCCGGTGCCGCGCCCCGCCCTGGCGAGCCGGTGGCCGTGATCGGCTACCCGTTGCACGGCAGGGTGGTGATCAAGCCGCAGCTGGTCCACGGGCGGGTGGCGGAACGCGATATGGCGGGTCGCCCCGGCGTGCTCACGCTGCGCGTGGATGTCCGTCGCGGCAACTCCGGCGGACCGGTGCTGGATGCCGGTGGTCGGGTGCTGGGCGTGGTGTTCGCGGCCATCGATACCCCGGCGGTCTACGCGCGCACCGGAAAGCGGATCCGCAACGTGGCGCTGGGGCTGTCGCTGAGGATCGTGCGCGAGTTCCTGAGCGCTCAGGGCGTGCGCGCAGGTGAAGCGCCGGAGGCGAACCCGCTCTCGGCCGACGACCTGTTCGAGCATGGCCGGGCGTTCATCGCCCAGATCCGCTGCTGGCGTTGATGGCGTACTGCCGTGGGCTCGAGTGGCGGTGCTCAGGCTGACTCGTCAATCTCGCCGCCGGATGCTTCGATGAGGCTGCGCAGCCTGCCTTCCAGGATGTCGAGCAATGCCTCGTCGGTGCCCCGCACCACCAGGCTGGTGCCGTATCGGCCGTCACGCGAGAAGGGGTAGCTGCCGATGTCCACCTGTGGATGCTCGTCCTGCAGCTCGCCGAGCGGCCTGGCGACCTGGCTCTCGGTGACAAAGGCCGTCACGGTGCGCGAGCGCACCGGTTTGCCGCCTTTGAGCGTGGGTAGCAGGGTCTTGAGCATCTCCTGCATGACACGCGGGATACCCGCCATCACGCAGACATTGTCGACCCTAAAGCCGCCCGGCCCGTAGGGATTACGGATCAGCTCCGCGCCTTCGGGCACCCGCGCCATGCGCATGCGCGCGGCCATGATCTCAGGGGGGGCCTCGCGCTTGAGCAGCAGCGCTTCGATCTCGGGGTGGATGTACAGCGGCCGGTTCAGGGCCTTGGCCACGCAGTCGGCGGTGATGTCGTCATGCGTC
>JAGRHX010000650.1 GCA_020444775.1 Gammaproteobacteria bacterium | reverse complement strand
GGGATGCCGCAAACGAACTCGACCACCTCGAGCCCGCGTAGCACCGAGCCCTTGGCATCGTCCAGGGTCTTGCCGTGCTCGCTGGTGACGATACGTGCGAGCGCGTCCTTCTCGCGTTCGAGCAGCTCCCGGTAGCGGAACATGATCCGGGCGCGTTGTGCCGGTGGCGTCGCGGCCCAGGCCGGAAACGCCTCGCGCGCGGCGCGCACCGCCCGATCCACCTCCTGAGCGGTCGCCAGCGGCACGCGTGCGCTGACCGCGCCGGTCGCGGGGTTGAACACGTCACCGAAACGATTGCTACTGCCGGGGACGTGCTGACCCGCGATGAAGTGTGAGAGTTCGCCTGGCTGGTCCATGGTCGCTCCTTTGGAGTTCTGCTCGTCCGCTGGAGGTCGTGCGCGGCGCCGACGTCCACCGGACCATGACGGGTATGATGCAGAATCGGTGTCCAGGGTGGCCGTCGTCAAGTCTCGAGGTCCCGGCGCCGGGTGTATGACCCGGATCGCTCGTACCAACAGGACATCCGCCCAGCCGCTCACGCCGATTCCCGTCCGCTACCGCCATCCGCTGCCACGGTGAAGGCATGAACACGCAACGATCCGTTCGCGCCGATCTGCTCGGTCTCGTCGGCCTGCTGGCCATGAACGCTGCGATCTCCGCGATCGCAGGCGCGGTCACCGCGACCTCGGTCGGCAGCTGGTACCCGACGCTGTACAAGCCGTCGTTCACACCGCCGGACTGGCTGTTCGGGCCGGTGTGGAGCGCGCTCTACATACTGATGGCGATTGCCGCCTGGCGGGTCTGGCGTCGTCGCGGCACGCCGCACCGACGCGCCGCGCTGGTGCTGTACGGTGCGCAGCTCGCGCTGAACCTCGCCTGGTCATTGCTGTTCTTCGGCCTGCGCTCGCCGGGGCTGGGGCTGGTCTGCATCGTTCTGCTGGTCACGGCGGTCGCTGTCACCGTGCAGCGATTCCGGCGGGTGGAGCCGCTGGCCGGCCTGCTGCTCGTGCCCTATCTGCTCTGGGTGGGATTTGCCAGCGCGCTCAACGCCGGGATCTGGCTGATGAATCCAGCTTGAGCGTAGCGGGGGCGGTTGTGCTTACCAGGCATCAATCATTGGCCGTTTCTTGCCGTCGCGGGGGGCGGCGGGTCTGATAGCCGCCAGCAGCTTGAGGATCCAGTCACGCGTCTCGGCCGGATCGATGACGTCGTCGATGGCGAAGCTGGTCGAGCGTGCCAGCGCCTTGCCATCCTCGTAGGACTTCGCGACCATCTGCTCGAAGAAGTCCAGACGTGCCTTTGGATCCTCGATGGCGGCGAGCTCGGCGCGATAGCCCAGCTTGACCTGTCCCTCCAGGCCCATGGGACCGAACTCGCCGGTCGGCCAGGACACGGTGAAGTAGGGCGCCCGGAAATTGCCGCCGGCCATGCCGATCGCGCCCAGTCCGTAGGCCTTGCGTAACACCACCGTGAAGTACGGCACCGACAGGTTGGCACCGACCAGGAACAGCCGCGCGGCGTGCCGCACCAGTGCGCTCTTCTCGGCCTCGGGACCGACCATGATCCCGGGGGTGTCGCACAGATAGACCAGCGGGATATCGAAAGCGTCGCACAGCTGCATGAAGCGCGCCGCCTTGTCGGCGCCATCGCTGTCGATGGCGCCCCCCAGGACCGCCGGATTGTTGGCGACCACGCCCAGCGTTCGGCCGGCGACACGGATCAATGAGGTGATCATGGTCCGACCGAAGGCCGCGCGCAGCTCGAGCACCGAATCATCGTCGGCGAGCGTGTTGATGACCGAGCGTACCTCGTACACCCGCAGCCGGTTCTCGGGCACCAGGGTGCGCATGCCACGCTGGTCCGCGCAGCTCCAGGTGTCGAGTCGACCCTGGAAGTAGGCCAGATAGCGGCGTGTCACAGCTACCGCGTCGGCCTCGTCGGCGACCCCGATGTCGACCACGCCGTTTGGAAGCTGGTCGCGCAAGGGTCCGATGTCCTCGGGGGCGAACACGCCCAGACCGCCGCCCTCGATCATGGCTGGTCCGCCCATGCCGATGTTGGCATTGGCGGTGGCTATGATCACGTCACAGCAGCCGAGCAGCGAGGCGTTGCCGGCAAAGCAGCGACCCGAGACCACGCCGACCATTGGTACCAGACCAGATAGCTGACCGAAATGATGGAAGGTATTCTGGCCGACGAAGCCGCCATAGTCGCTGTCCCCGGGGCGACCACCACCGCCTTCGGCGAATACCACCAGCGGCATGCGGCCGCGCTCGGCCACGTCGATCAGACGATCGGTCTTCCAGTGATTGTGCACCCCCTGGGTGCCGGCAAACACGGTGTAGTCATAGGCCATTACCGCGGCGCCGGAGGCTGGTTCGCCGAACAGCTCACCGTTGATACGCCCGACACCCGCGACCAGACCGTCGGCCGGGCTACGGGTGATCAGATCGTCGAGGCCTCGTCGCTGGCGCTGCGCGGCCACCACCAGCGGGCCGTACTCGACGAAGCTGCCCGGGTCGAACAGATCCTCGACGTTCTCGCGCACGGTGCGCTGGCCGGTGCGGCGGCGACGCGCGACCGCCTCCGGGCGCTGCTCGTCGCGGGTCAGGCCGCGACGCGTGAGCATCTCCTGCAGGTCGGGTCGTATGGCGTCGAGATCGACATGCTCCGATTCAGCCAGGGCCTGGTCGCCGCTGTCCGTGGGCTCGAGGCTGAGCAGGAGCTGCTCTTCCCAGACCGTGTCGCCGGGACCGATGAGCACCGAGCGAACGATGCCAGCGGCCGAAGCGGTGACCACGTGCTCCATCTTCATCGCTTCCATGACGGCGAGCTGGGCACCGCGTGGAACCGATTCGCCCTCTTCCACCGACACCGAGATGATGGTGCCCTGCAGCGGCGCGCGCACCGCGAGCATGCCCTCGGCCGGCTCGCCGCTGGCGGCCGTGCCGCCGGTGTCGTCGCCACGCTGACGTTGACCGTAGCTCAACACCGCGAGCGGATCGCTGGCATCGACACGGGCGCCGGCGAAACCGGCCCGAGCCGTCGTGCCGCCGGATTCCGTGGTCGGGGCGAAGTACAGATGAGGATGCGGTTCGTTGTCGGCGCCGAGCAGCTCGGCGGCTCGACGTTCTACGAAGTTGGTATCGAAGTCGCCCGCTCGCACCGCATCGCATCGCAACAGTGTCTGTAGGAAGGGCAGGTTGGTCGCGACCCCGGTGAGGTGGAACTCGCACAGCGCGCGATAGCCCTTGGTCATCACGTCGTCGAGCCGGCCCGAGCCGCTGTGCACCACCAGCTTCGCCAGTAGCGAGTCGAAAGCGGGGTGGGTGCGATAGCCGACGTAGCCACAGCTGTCCACACGGATCCCCCAGCCCGACGGCGGCTCGTAGGCGGTCAGGGTGCCGCCAGCCGGTCTGGCATCGCCGTCGGCACCGACCGTCTCGGTATTGACCCGAAGCTGCATGGCAATACCACGAGGTGCCGGCACCTGGTCCGCGCTGAGGTTCAGCTCCGTGAGGCTCTGCCCGCCCGCGAGTCGTAGCTGCAGCTCGACCAGATTTATTCCGGTGACCTCCTCGGTGACGGTATGCTCGACCTGCAGACGTGGATTGACCTCGATGAAGAACAGCTCACCGTCATCCTGGTCGATGAGAAACTCCACGGTGCCGAGGTTGCGATAGCGCACTGCACGCGCGATGCGCAGCGCCGCGTCGATCAACCGGTCGCGTAGACTCGGGTCCAGACCGGGGGCCGGCGCCAGCTCGACCAGCTTCTGTCGACGACGCTGCAGTGAGCAGTCGCGCTCCCATAGATGCGAGACCTGTGTGCCGTCCCCGACAATCTGCACCTCGATGTGTCGGGCCCGGCGGACCAGCCGCTCGACGTACAGATCGCCGTTGCCGAACGCGCTCAGCGCCTCCGAGCGGCAACGCTCGAAGGCCTCGTCGAGGGCCGATGCATCGTGCACCGCGCGCATGCCGCGCCCACCGCCACCGGCGACCGCCTTGACCATCAGCGCGCCGCCAGTGCCGAGTTCGGCCAGGAAGGCGCGTGCCTGGTCGATCGTGGTGGGTGCCGCGGTGCCCGGCAGCACCGGTACGCCCTCGGCGATGGCCAGCTGCCTGGCCGCATGCTTATCACCCAGGCGGGCCAGGGTCTCGGCATCGGGGCCGACAAAGTCGATGCCGGTCTGCGCGCAACGGCGCGCGAACTCGGCGTTCTCGGACAGGAAACCGTAGCCGGGATGGATCGCCGTGGCGCCACTGGCTCGGGCAGCTTCGATGATTGCGGTCGCGTCCAGATACGCGGCCGCGCCGCGGCCGGGCAGGATCTGCACCTGGTCGGCCTTGCGTACATGCAGGCTGCCGGCGTCGTCGGCGGGATGTACCGCGACCGTGGGTAGCCCCAGCTCGGCGGCGGCCCGCAGGATTCGTACTGCAATCTCGCCGCGGTTCGCGACCAGCAGCTTGCCCGTGATCATGGATGCTCGGCTCCGAAGTCATGAAACGATCCCCCGGCCGTCGCGGCCGGCCGTGGGATTGTTTCACAGCCTC
>JAGRHX010000649.1 GCA_020444775.1 Gammaproteobacteria bacterium | reverse complement strand
CGAGCAGATCACCGCCGATGTGGAGGTCGGGATGACCTACGACGGCAAGGTGATGAAGCTGATGGATTTCGGCGCCTTTGTGAACATCCTGCCCGGCAAGGACGGCCTCGTACACATCTCACAGATCTCCGAAGAGCGGGTGGAGAAGGTCAGCGACAAGCTGTCCGAAGGTGATGTGGTCAAGGTCAAGGTGCTGGAGGTCGACAAGCAGGGGCGGATCCGTCTGAGCATGAAAGCGGTGACTGCCACCGTCAGCAGCTGAGGCGCCGCCGTCGAGGCTGTGAGCCGGCACAAGGGTTCACAGCCATTCGACCATCAAGGCAGCAAGGTTGGACTCGAACGCGCTCTCCAATGTGCCTGCCGCATTGCGCTGGAGAAACGCGACATGACCGCCGTATGGGCTCACCCGGGCGGTGCACGCGGAGCTCAGCTCCCGGGTGGCCGGTATCCCTGATTTGTCCATGAACGGATCATCCCTTGCATGGACGATGATCGAGGGCACCTCGATCTGCTTCAACAGTGGCCGACTGCTGGCCCTGCGGTAGTAGTCCGCCGCGTCCTTGAACCCGTGCAGCGGCGCGGTCAGGGCCTCGTCGTAGTCCCTGAAATTGCGCAACCGTCCGATCAGCCGCCGGTCGATGCTGGCGGGGAACAGGTGTAGCTTGCGGCGTGCAGCGCGTCTTAGCGAAGCCATGAGCCAGGCCTGGTACAGGCGACTGAAGCCGCGGTCCAGGCGGTTCACGGCAGCCCACAGATCGACCGGCGCCGAGATGGACACCGCGATGCGTAGCGCGCTTACTCGTGGCCGTTCGGCCAGCCAGCGCAGTATCAGGTTGCCGCCCAGTGAATAACCCACCAGTCCCAGCCGTGATAGCCCGGATCGGTACGTGGTGATCCGGTCGATGACCGAATCGAGATCCTCTATGGCACCCGAGTGATAGCTGCGCGCCAACCTGTTCGGCTCTCCGCTGCAGCCGCGCAGATTCATCACACAGACACTCAGACCCTGGGCATGCAGTCGACTGGCACTGCGTCGCATATACGGGGAGCGGCTGGAACCCTGCAGGCCATGGACCAGCACCACCAGACGTCGCGGATCGCCATCCAGCCAGTCCAGGTCCAGGAAGTCTCCGTCTGCGAGCTCGACCCGCTCGCGTCTGTATGCGGGCGTCGGTGCCGAGAGCACCACAGCCGTGAAGGCGGTTTGCAGGTGCGCGTTCCTCAGCCAGCCGTCCGCTCGATAGGCAGGCCAGACGGCTGGACTGAGCGGCAGGGCGAGTGACGCTGCAGAGGTCGAGCCAGGAGCTTGCGAGCTCACTCGCTGAACGCCATGGGAGACGAGATCAGTCGGACCGAACCACGAGTCGATCGTGTTGCCTGCGAATGCTGATCGGCGTCACCGGCCTGTGATCGGCGCGTAGCACGGCAAGTGCCTCCAGCTCATCGTCGGTCACCACGGCGTTGATTATCCGAGCCGCCGCTTCGTTGTCCGTGTGATCGGCATAGACTCGTTCCCCTGCACCTGGAGCTGCACCGTCCAGATCGCTCAGATGCGCACGCAGACGGGTCAGATGACGTTTGAGCGTGCCACGATACTGAGTGCGTGCGACGATTTCCTGTCCCGGGTAACAGCCCTTGTCGAAGCTCACGGCGTGCAGCTCATGCAACGAGAGCATCTGCGGCACGAACTCGTCCGAGGTCTCGGCGTCCACATAGGGCAGGCCGGCGCGAATGTCGAGCAATGTCCACAGGCTGCGTGGCCGACGTTCGCCTGCGGACAGCCGGGCGAGCAGAACGCCTAGCGCGTCGGCCGAGCCGAGCAGCTCGTGACGAAACTCAGTGTCGTCCGGACGGAACGCGTGGACGTTCGCCGGACCGAGGCTGGCGTCGGTACCGCCCTCATCAGGCGCCTGCCCCGCCGATGCCGTGGTCGGGAGCTGAGCGATGTCGTAGGGTTCGAGTGGCAGCCCCGCGGCGCGTGCGTGCGCTTCCGTCAGGCGTATGCCAACCGTGCAGTGGTCGCTGATCGAGACCTGAACACGTGCTCTTAAAACGTACATGCCCAGACGTCTGGCCAGGCCCTGTGCGAGTGCAGCGGGCACCCTGAGAAGGTACTGCTCGGAATCGATGCACAGCACCTGTAGCGTGGCCAGCACCCGACCTTTGGGTGAGCACCAGGCGCTGAGCTGTCTGCGCATGGGCAGCAAGGCCAGCACGTCGCTGGTGAGCTGAGCCTGGAGGAAGGTGCCGGCATCCGGACCTTGCACAGCGAGCCAGGCCACGTCGTCCAGGGAGCAGTGAAATTCGTTTGGAACGGACTCAACCGTCTTGCAAGCTTCTCCCATGATGCGTGCCCTCTCGTGTTCGACGAGTTGTGCAGATGGGTTTCAGGTTGT
>JAGRHX010000648.1 GCA_020444775.1 Gammaproteobacteria bacterium | reverse complement strand
CGCCCGGGCCCGAATCCGAGGTCGTCGCGGCACCGGGCTCCGCGCGCTCACCGGCGGCGGTCGGCGCGCACTCGGCGACCATCCCGCTCGACTCATCGCCGGCCACCTCCAGCGCCTCACCGATGCGCGCCAGGAACTCGTCGGCCGGACCGTACTGCTCCTCGCCGTCGACCGCACGTTGGATGATCGTCAGTCCCTGCATCAGCACGTCCAACAGGACTTCGCTGGGACCGTCGCAGGAATGACGCTCGTTGCTGAGAACGTCCTCCATCGCGTGTGTGATGGTGACGATGGTATCGTGGCCGACGATCCGCGCCGCACCCTTGAGGTTGTGCGCATGTCGAAACGCGGCATCTATCTCCGGAGCCCGCTCGACCAGCCCGGGCGCGCGCAGCGCCTCCAGGTGCGTCTCCAATTGCTCCAGCGTCTCGGTGACCTCGTCACGAAAGATCGCGAACAGCTCGTCGTTGCCACTCACGGTGAGCGCCTCCGTTGAATGCCGTGTGCCGCCTACCGTGCGTTCTCGACGACCAGCTGCTTGAGCTGCGCTGCTATCGCGCCGAGCTCCCGGGCCGAGCGCTCGAGCGCACGGGCGCCACCCGCGGTCTCGTCGCCAGCGCTGTTCACCGCCTGCATGGCCTTCGAGATCTCCTGGACCCCGGACACCTGTTGCGACGCTGCCCCGGCGATCTGCCGGGCCAGGTCGGCGTTCTCCTCGAGAACCGTGGCCAGCTCGGACATCACGTCGCGAGCGGTGCTCACCGCGCGCAAACCGTCGTCGGCACGCTTGCTACCCTCTTCCGCCGCCATCACCGCACCGTGGGTGGCGTGCTGGATGTCCTCCAGGATGTTGCGGATCTGCTCGGTAGAGCGCTTGCTCTGCTCGGCGAGATTGCGCACCTCTGCCGCCACCACGGCGAAGCCACGCCCCTGATTGCCGGCCTTCGCCGCCTCGATGCTGGCGTTCACGGCAAGCAGGTTGGATTGCTCGGCGAGATCGTTGACAGTGTCGACGATGTCGCCGATCTGGGCGTTCTGCTCGCTGAGCACCAGGATCTTGCTGGCGATCTCCGACACTCGCAGATTGATCTGGTCCATCACCCGGGCCGCTTCCTCGACCGCGTCCAGGCCGTTCTGCCCGGTATCCGCTGCCTGCTCCGAGGCCTTGACCACCTGCTCGGCGCTGGTCGCGGCCGCGCTGCTGGTCTGCAGGATCTCGGCCGTGGTGGTGGTCACCTCGGATACGGTCGCCGCCTGCTGCGAAGCGGTAGCCGCGGACTGCTGCGCGGTGCTGACGATCTCGTCGGCGCTGCGAGACAGCTCCGAGACCGTGCTCTGGATGCCACCGCTCATCTTCGCCATCGCCTCTCCGAGGTCGATGAAGGCTCGTCCGAGCTCGCCGACGGCACCACGCATGCGAGTCAGCTCGTCGAGGTCCCGGGCGGCACCGAGTTCGCCCGAGGACATACGCTCGGCCACCACCACCAGGCGGCGTAGTGGAGAGGCGGTCTGTGCTCTCATGTACTGCGCGAGCAGCACCCCCAAAGCGACCAGCACCGCACCCACCATGGCGATCTGCTGCCTGGCGGTCCCGAGCATGCTGGCGCTCGAATCGGCAATGGCCGCATGCTGCTGACGCGCCCGATCACGCAGCGCGACCGCCGGCGGCAAGCAGGCATCGATGCGCCGACTGAGCTCATCGAGTTCGAAGCGTTTGCCCTCGCCTTGCCCGTCCGACGATTCCGCCAGTAGCGCAGTCAGTGATTGAAGCGGAGCGCTCAAACCGGACCAGGCGCTTTGCAGCTCACCCGAGGTCACCGTCAACGCCTCGCCTTGCAGGCGATTCAGCCGTTCCAGCTCAGCACCCAGAGCAGCCACGGGCTTGCCCAGACCCGCGCTCGGGTTGGTGGTGGGATCCGCGCCCACGGCGACGCCCCGCAGCCGCACGTCGTACAGCAACTGCACCACCTGCGCTGAGACTTCCTCCAACCGCTGCATGTGGCCGCCGAGGCTCAAGCTTCGCTCGAGCTCGCCCAGTCGGATCAGCGCGAACACCAGGATTCCCACGGTCAGACCAATCAGGATGGCATAGCTCAAGCCCAGTCTTGCCTGCAACGACAGGCGCCGCGGACCATCATCCGCAGCGTTGGCAGGCCGATCCGTGTCGTCGCGAATTTCAGCGCTCTGTGCTGTGCTCATGCGTAGGTCTGCTCTTCTTCGGTTGGAATCCATGAACCGTGCCCAGGCGCGCGGCCACGGCGCTTGGGCGGACGTCAACGGGTATTCACGATCAGCTTGTCGTGAGCGAACACCTGCTCGACGTCGAGCATCGATACCAGATCGCGCGTGGTCGCCATGACCGGTCTGTGTCCCTTACCGAGCCCGTCAATCAGCTCGTCGGCAAAAATCTCGCGAAACCCATCTATGGCGCTCACGGCCAGGCCGACCGCGCCTCTTCGGCTCTCGAGCACGATGCAGTAGCGCGCCGATGGCGCCTCGTCGAGCTCGAGCAGAACCGCGGCGTCGATGACGCTCATCAACTCGCCGCGCAGCTGGATGATCCCGGTCAGCAGACTCGGCAGACACGGGAGTGCCGTAACCGGAGGTAACGGCGCGATGTCGCGAACCGATAGCGCATCCACACCAAAAGCCTCAGCCCCGACCCTGAACAGTGCGACGTTGGCTACGCTCTCGCGCTGCTTCTCGTCGGTGGTCGAAACGGCCAGCTTACGGGCACGCTCGGCGAACACCTTTTCCAGCGATTCTTGGACGGGCGCGGTCTCGTTCATCACTGCTGCCATCACTGCAATCCTTCCTTCATGAACAATGCCGCCTGCAGCAGCTCTTCCCTGTCCATCTGATGCGCCTGCAGATGCGGTCGGCTGACCGGGTCATCGAGCAAATCGGTCATCGTATCGAGCTGCAAAACAGCCTTTCGGCCGTTGCCGGTGCTGATCAGGGCCTGCGCATACCAGTAGCGTGCCATCGGGTCTTTCGGGCTTAGAAACACCGCGCGGCGAAAATCCGCCTGCGCGGCTTCGAGGTCCGAGGGCTGATCACCAGCCAGATGGATCTGGCCGCGCAACATGTAGGCGGCCGAGCTGGTCGGCTGCTCGCCGATCAAACGGTCGGCCAGAGTTACCGCTTCACCCAACCGTCCCTGGTCGGCCAGCCGCAAGATCATCTGCTGCTGCAAGATTCCCGGATCGGTATCCGACGTCTCCAATACCGGAAGCGTTCCGGACGGCACGCTCGCTACCGACATCGCAGTCGCGTCAAGCTGCTTTCGCGGCCTGGAGGCCGGCGATTTCGTATCGACCAGCAACGGAAGTCTAGGACGCGTGACCGGAGCCTGGGTCGCCGTGTATATGGCCGTGCTTTCGTGGGGCAATCTGTCGAACTCGCTGGCCGGAGGTCTGGGATCGCTGGGTGCGACGACCAGAATGCCGCGGCTGCTCAGCGCCTGCTTCATGCGCGAGTACACCTGGGCAAGATGCGCTTCAGACAGATAGATTCCCACGTTGCGAAACAGCACCACGTCAATGCTGCCCCCCGGCGTTTGCGCGAGCACGTCGAGGATGGAGCCGTGCTCGAAGTGCACTCGCCTGCGGACGTCGTCGTTGAGCCTGAAGCCCCCCGCCTCGGCCGGCTCGAAGAAGCCGTCCCGCAACCAGTCCGGTACGCCGCGGAACGACCAGGCGCCGTAGACCGCGTCGCGCGCCCTGCAGATGGCCTCTACGTTCAGATCGCAGGCGGTGATTCGAACCCGCTCGCTCTGCTGTAGTGACAGGCCTCCAGCCAGCGTGATCGCCAACGAATAGGGCTCCTCGCCGGTGGAACAGCCCGCTGAGAGCACCCGTACCGAGGCGAACGGTCGCTCGTGCAACAGCGCCCTGATGTGCTCGAGAATGAAAGTGAACTGGCTCTGGTGACGCAGGAAAAAGGTCTCGCCGACGGTCAGCCGGCCGGCGATATCGTCGATCAGCGCACCTGGCAGGTCTTCACGTGTCAGACGTTCCGGGTCGCTATCAATCAGCTCGGATAGCGCTCGAGGCAGTATCTCCTGCCAACGTTCCTGGCTCATCAAGCCATGCCGGCGGGTGATCAGCTCGGCAATCCGATGCAGGTCACTCACTACACCGCACCCTGTGTATCGACGGCGGCACCAAGCGCCTTGTGCACGTCGATGACCGGAATCTGCTCGGCACCATCGACCACCATCCCGGAAACGATACGTACAGCTTCGCTGCTGGCGATGCCGGCACGCAGCGGTGATATCGTGGCCTGCACCAGGTCCACGGCGTCACTCACCCGGGCGCCACCGGCACCGTCCGGTGTGTTGCAGACGATGATGAGGTCGGTCTTGTCCAGCGGCACGGTTTCACCGTTCAAGCGCAGTGCAAGATCGATCACGATCAGCGGCTGGCCACGCAGATTGAGCGTGCCCATCACCCAGGATTGAGCGTGTGGCAACGCCCGCAGCTGGGCCATCGGCACCACTTCGATGATGTCCGCGAGTGCAACCGCAACCTTGTGCGCGCCGGCACGGCACAGCAGGATCTGCGCACGGTCACCGTCAGCGCGTGGCTGCGTCGTGACCGGACTGGACCGCTGTGGTCCGGACTTTTGCGATGACTCGATTGACGGCCGTTCGATCACGGTCCGTGCTGGTCTTGACATACTTGCTGCTCCGGGCTGCGCAGTCTTGCCAGAGTTCGCGCCGACACCCACCTGAGACCCGACGCAGTGACGATCTCGACCGAAGCGGTGCCGTCCTCCACGGGCGCGGACCGGCATGGGGCGTGCCGCATGCGCGCCGTCACATCCCAGCCGGGCCCGTCTGCGCGGCACGGCCGGGGCGATCAGCGGTTGCAAGCGGGAATACCCATGTGGTCAGGCACGAGGCAACCGGCTGGTCGAGCGCATCGCGACCGGGGCCCCTGCCTTTCACGTGGTCATCTGCGTGCGGACTCCGTCCGGGGGGACGAGCTTGGGGAATCCGACTGTGATCTGTGTCGGCTGGAGCGTGACAGGCTTGAATCGGTGCAGGCTCGCCGCGGTAGCGGTTGCGGCCCCGGTCAGGCCTCGCTACACGCCCACAAGGAGCGGAGTTCCTCGGCGAGCGCCTCGGCGCTCTGGATGCGCCCGGCCGGATCCTTGGCAAGCAGCCGGTTGAGCAATGACTGATAGCCGCGCAGCGCGTACGGCAGACGGGGAATCGGTGCCGTGACGTGCATGTGGATCAACTCCAGCGGCCTGCGCGCCTCGTAGGGGCGGCGCCCGGTGAGCATTTCGTAGAGGATGATTCCACACGCATATAGATCGGCGCGATGGTCGACCCGGTCGCCGCGTCCCTGCTCCGGGCTCATGTAGTGTGGCGTGCCGAGTATCGTGCCAACCGTGGTCGCGAGGCTCGCCTCACCCATGAATTTCGAGACCCCGAAGTCGGCGAGCGCCAGGCTGTCGTCACTGCGAAACATGATGTTCTCGGGCTTGAGATCCCGATGCACGATTCCAGCGGCGTGGATGACCTGCAGCCCGTAGGCGATGTTCGCCAGATATGGCACCACCTCGTTGTCGGCGATGCCGTGTCCGACACGCTGCTTCAGGTCGCCACGTGTGAACAGCTCCATGACCAGGTAATCATGGTCGGGCGTCGATCCATGGTCGAGGATCTCGACCACGAAAGGGCTGTGCAGAGACCGGGTCAGCTTCGCCTCGTTGATGAAGCGACGTCGGATCTCATCGTTGCCGAGCGCCTGCGCGTCGATCAGCTTGACCGCGACACTTCTTCGGTCCTCGCACCGTTCGGCCAGGAACACGCGCGACATCGCACCCGCGCCGATCTGCCGTAGCAGCCTGTAGGCACCCAGACCGTGCTCGCGGCCAGTGAACTGTGCGTCCGAGCGCTTCGTATCGCGCGTGCCGTCGCCCGGCGGGCCCGCCGGTGTCGGGTCCGGATGCGGCGAATCGATGGCAAAATCCAGCGGCGCTCGCTCGGCGATGGCTCGTCCGATGACATCGGCAAAGCGCTCGCTGTCCAGATCGCGTTGATTGATGTATTCCGTGGCGCCATGCTTGATTGCCGCCACGGCCAGATACTCGTCCCCGCGAGCGGGCGCATAGACCAGTGGCGGGCAGCCGTCCTGAGCGCTCAGGATGTCGATCCAGACCAGCCGGTCCGAACACGCGTCCAACTCATCACAGACCATGATCAAGTCGAAGCCGACGCATGCGGAAACCAGCTTGGGATCGTCATACGTGTCCGACCGACGGCACATCACATCGACCGCGCCGAAGCACTCGCTCAGGCGACCTTGGATACGCCGCGCGGACTCCGGAGCGGCACCTATCAACATGACCTTCATACGGCCCAGCCCGCAGCAGGCCCCAGTCGGCGATCGCGGCGCGCGCCCGGTCCCGACCGGAATGTCGCCGGCCCGATCCGTGTGAAGAGATGCTGTGCAATCACATCCTGTTGCTCGAAGGTCTTGACCCGGGCTCGAGGCGGCTCTGCGACCCGTCACCCACCGCGTGCTGTCCGCTTGGCAGCCAGCGTCGGCCAGCGTCGGCCGACTCTCGCTCCATACCGTCGGTCCGTTTGCGAAGATCTGAATCCCTGAGGCACAAGCGGACCGCGATCGTGACGAGTGCGTCGCTCAGAACACGCTGGGGTGCAGGTCCTGGTACGAAATCAGACGGGAGGATTGGCCGGGAGGTCGGTGTGTAGAGCGGCCGCAGGTACGGCTGGGAAGCTCGGGACGTACCCGTAGGATTGGAAACCAGGGAACCGGCCGGGCCGGCCGATCAGGCCCGACGACGACGCACCAGGCTCAGCAGTCGCCGCTTGCCGCGCTGGGATTGGTCGGTGGGCAGCGAACGGGGCTCGTCGGACGTGACCGGATACTGGCCGGACAGCACCTCGGTGAGCACACCAGCGACCATGGCCTCACACCGCCGTGCGAGCACTTTGCGATGTTCTGCCTCGGCGGGCAGGATGGGGGCGTGAAAGACGACGTCGACGGTCACCCCGCGTCTGCCGAGCAGTGACCAGAGATGGGGAACCAGCTCGTCATCACCGTACCAGGCAAACAGGTCCCTATCCGTATCGCTCAGGGGCACGCCATGGGCATCACCGCTGTAGGCCAGGGTCACGGGCTGCACGTCGGCGATGGGCTGCGCGTCCCGGCCGGGGTACAGGCTGGCGAACAACGCGCTCTTGAACGGGAGCACGCTGCGCCCGCTGGTCGAGGTTCCCTCGGGGAACAGGATCAGGCTCTCGCCGTTCTCCAGACGTGCCGCAAGCTGGGTGCGCTGCAGCACGGCATCGCTCGAATTGCGCCGCACGAAAGCCGTGCCGCGCATCCGACTCATGAAACCGACCAGCGGCCAGTTCGCGATCTCGGACTTGGCCACGAAGGTCGCCCGGGTCAGCGCGCCGATGACCGGAATATCCAGGTAGGAGACGTGATTGGAGACGTACAGCACGGCCCGGCCCCGGTGCACGGCGCCGAGACAGCGCAGACGCACGCCGAGCAACCAGCAGGCCAGGCGATAGTAGAGACGCTCGTAGGCGCTGCGGCCAGGCAGACGTACGGCCTGCGCCAACAGGAACGGCGGGGCCATGGTCAAGGTCAAGCCGAGCAATAGCACCGCGCGACCCGCTGCCCGTGGCCGAGACCAGCTCAAATCGGGATGTACGGGAGCAAACTCGGCGGAAGAATGGCGCTTCCGCCCTCTGAACAAGGCGATTTTCGACTTATGCTGCACGCTCGCGGAGCCGTCCACGCTCGAGGTAATGCTTGAAGTAGCGATCCGTTATCGCGCTGACTTCAACGATTACGCAGATATCGAGCTGATCCATGCTCGGATCTGCGACCGCGCCATCACCCACCATGCAGCCGAGCCGCAGATAGCCCTTGAGCAACGGCGGCATCTCCGACATCGCGCGGCGTACATCCACCTGCGCCTTGGGCAGCCGGTTCATGTCGATGTACACCGATTCACTCGCGCGCAACCGCATGTCGGCCGGCGCCAGTCTGAAGTGGTGCAGGTACGACAGCGCGTGGTCACGACCTTCGACGTGTACGCCCGGGAAGCTCGCTCGCCCGAACATGTACGTGATCTCGTGCTGCAGCACGTAGTCGGCGATGCCTTGCCAGAGCAGGAACATCGTGCCGCGCTTGCGGTAATCGGCATGCACACAGGAACGGCCCAGCTCCATCGCCTCGCCAGGGAAGTGCTGGAGCCTGTCCAATTCGTAATCTGAGCCGGTGAAGAACCCACAACCGCTCTCGCGAGCCACGCTCGCGCGCAGGAAACGGTAGTTCCCGACCACCTTGGGCTGCTCCGACGCGGGTGCCGAGGTGTCGACCACGATGAGATGGTCACAGGCCTCGTCAAACCGATCCCGGTCGATTCCGCTCGCCTCCACTTCCGGTGAAGCCTTTACGCCCGGCTCCTGAAAAAACACGTGATAACGCAGCCGCTGCGCGGCCAGCAGTTCTTCGGGCGTTTCGACCAGCTTGACGGTCAGCGGGCCAGAGTCAGGTAAATCCAAAAGACTGATACCTCTGAAATGGGTCGGCATTGGCAGCTGCTTGCCAGCGCTCCGGCCGGCGTGCCTCACCCGGTCGCTGCCACGCCTGCGTAGCGGGTCGGTCTGGTCATCGATATGACCAACGATGTGATCATCGATCTCGACATCGGATTGACCATCGAATCGACCATCGATCTGGCCGTCGATCTGGCTATCGATTTGGCCATGTCGATCTGGCCATCGAAAAGGCGACCGCATGTGCGCTTTCGCGTGGCATGGCGCGGTGACAGCGGCGCACCGGACCCCGTTTCCAGGATTCTCTTATGGATGCTGCACAAAATCCAGCGCTGCCAGGGCCTTTCTTGGGTATGAACGGATTACGGTCCGGTTTGATTGATTCTACTTCGCTTTGCCGCGATCGGCCCTCGCCGGGCGATTACGTGTCGTCGCCCACCACCAATAGCGGGGTGGGAGGGTCGTGGCGGAGTCGACGTCCTCCGCCTGTCGCGCCGGGTCGGGCCGCGTGACCGTCCCGCTGCCCGGCGACTCACCGAGAGACCGGCCCCAGAGACAGATGTCGTCGCACGGCTGTGCCGCACGCCTCACCCGCCTATAATCGCGGCCGCATCGAATGAACGAGACTGAAGCTACCAGCAGGGGAATCGAGACGTGAGCGACGCGCCATACGGCTTCATCGGACTGGGCAACATGGGCGGCCCCATGGCCAACAACCTGAGCAAAGCCGGGCACGCGCTGGTCGTGCACGACAAGGCCGGCACCCAGGGCCGCGCGCCCGCCGCTGCCACGGTCGCGGCATCCAATACCCAGGTGGCACAGAGCAGCGAGGTGATCTTTCTCAGCCTCCCACATGGGCCGATCGTCGCCGACGTGGTCGAGGAGATCGGCCGCGCCCCGCAACGCCGGGCGCGCATCATCGTCGACACCTCCACCATCGGCATCGAATGGGCACAGAAGGTTGCCGGAATCTGCGAGTCGCACGGTCTCGAGTACGTGGACTCGCCGGTCTCGGGCGGTACGATCGGCGCCCAGCGTGGCAGCATCGCGGTGATGTGCGCAGGGCGGGCACAAACCATCGAACGCCTGAAACCGGTGATGCTCGACTTCGGCAAGCACGTGTTCCACATCGGCGACAAGCCCGGGCAGGCCCAGACCCTGAAGGTGCTCAACAACTTTCTGTCCGGCACCGCGATGGCGGCAACCGCCGAGGCGGTTGCATTCGGCGTGCGCATGGGCCTGGACATGAAGACCATCCTCGACGTGGTCAACGTGTCGAGCGGCCAGAACACCGCGACCGCGGAGAAGTTCCCGCAACGCGTGCTGACCGAGACCTACGACGCGGGCTTCAGGGTCAACCAGATCAACAAGGATCTGCGTCTGTATCAGGAGGCGCTTGAGTACAGCGACGCCGCGCGACCGCTGAGCCCCGGCATCATCGGTCTCTGGCAACGGCTGGAGGCGGCATTGCCGGACGGCGACATCACCGACATCTATCCGTACGTGCGCGACAAACGCTACGAGCAGGACCTCTGAGCGTCCCAACGGTCGCCACCGTGCGGTGCTGGCGCCGCGCGCCGGACTCGACCCTTCCGCCCACGCACGGACGGCGGAAGCATCACGACAAGGACGCCGGTTCGGGGACCACCCCGGTGAATTACCCCAGGGAACTACTCCAGGGAATCAGCCTGGCGCGGCCGGCCGATCAAATGGGCTGCGGAATCGAGTAGCTGCGTTGCGCGTAGATGAGCGGTGCACCATCGCCGGAGGTGGCGGCCGTCACCGTGCCGATGAAGACCCGATGTGTGGCAACGTCATGGTAGGCGCTGACCTTGCATTCGAGCACTGCGATGGCCGAGTCCAGGACCGGTGCGCCCGAGGCGCCCGTGTGCCAATCCCCGTACTTGAAGCGCTCGGCACCGTCCTCGTCGGTGCGGCCCGCGAATGCGTTGGACAACTCTGTATGCGCGCTGCCCAGCACGTTGACGGAAAAGCAGCCATTCTCGGTGACCGCCGCGCAGCCCGAGCTGTCGTGGTTCAAACACACCAGCACGGTCGGCGGATCCGCGGAAATCGATGTGAAGGCGCTCACCGTCTGGCCGGTCAGGCCTCCCGGCCCGTCGGTTGCCACCACCGTCACCCCGGCGGCCAGACGACTCATCGCATCCAGAAACGCTGCTCGAACCAGCGCGGTCTCCTCGGTATTTTCGGCCATGGCTCTCCGGACAACCGCCGCGCGGTCCTCGAACGGGTGGATATCCACGTCACGCTACTGGCAACCAACAACGTGACACGTCGATTGTCCCGATTCTATCCCGGATGCCGCACCGATCGCACGGACCACGATGCACGCTCGTCCACGCGGCAACCGCACGCAATCGACGGCCCCGGTCAGTCGCACCGGATTCCACGCTAGACTGCCGCACCTGCGCCTCGGCTTCGATGCACCGCCTCGAGTGCCGGCAGGCACTCAGCGCCTTCAACTCGGGGTTCCCGACCTTGCTCGACGATCTGTTCACAGCCTTGTCCGCCCTCAGCGCCTTCGAGCTTCTATACGTGGTGCTGGCGACCGCGCTGGGATCCTTGGTGTCCGGTCTGAGTGGCATGGGTGGTGGTGTGCTGGTCGCAATCGCGGTGACTCCGATCGTCGGCATCGAGCCACTGGTGCCGACCATCACCATCGCCATGCTGATCAACCACATCGCCCGGGTCTGGGTGTTCCGCCAGCACGTGGTCTGGCGGCCGGCACTGGTGGTTTTGCTCTCAGCCACGCCCTTCGCCGTGCTCGGCTCGTTGCTCTACGTGAATCTGCCGGCCAACATCGTCGCCGTAGTCATGGGGGTGTTCCTGATCGTTTTCACACCGTTGCGCCGCGTGCTGTCCAGACGCCAATGGCAACTGAGCGAACGCGGTCTGATGGGCGTCGGAGCCCTGTTCGGATTCATCACAGGCACCACCATCGGCGCCGGTGCCATCATCATCCCGGCGCTGCTCGGCATGGGCTTGAGCGGACAGATGCTGGTCGGCACCGATGCCGTAATCGGTCTCACGGTGCTGATCGCCAAGGCCGGCACCTTCGGCACCCTCGACCGGCTGGACACGCGCCTGGTCACCGTCGGTCTGCTGGTTGGCCTGTGCTCGGTGCCGGGCGTCTATCTCGCCCGCTGGATCATCGAGCGCACATCGATTCGGCTCCACACCATACTTGTCGAGGGTCTGATCGTGCTGGCCGGTGCCTCGTTCATACACCGGGGCCTGACCACCTGAGGCCTGGCCGGACCCACCCCGCGAGAGTGGTCTGGCCCGTCCCGGCTCCAATCATTCAATCGGCCCAGGAGATACTCCGCATATGCCAAACTCGAACCAGGACCCATCTACAACGGAGTCCAACGGCCCGCTGCATGGCTTGCGGGTTCTGGACCTGTCCACCGTGATCGCGGGCCCGCATCTGGCCATGTTGCTGGCCGATTTCGGCGCCGAGGTGATCAAGATCGAGCATCCGCGCGGTGATCCACTTCGGACCACGGGCTATCTCAAGGACGGGGTCGGGCTGTGGTGGAAGATGGCGAATCGAAACAAGCGCTGTATCACCCTGAATCTCAGCAAGCCCGAGGGACAGGCGCTGTTCCTGCGACTCGCCGAGCAGGCCGACGTGGTGGTCGAGAACTTCCGCACCGGCACCCTGGAACGCTGGGGCATCGGTTGGGAACGCGTCCACGCGCTCAACGAAAAGCTGGTGATGGTGCGGGTAACTGGCTTCGGCCAGACCGGTCCATATCGAAATCGTGCCGGCTTCGGCACCATCGCCGAGGCGTTCAGCGGCTTCGCCAACATCACCGGTGACGAGAACGGTCCGCCCACCCTGCCCAACTTCGGCCTGGCAGACGGCATAGCGGCCAGCTATGGCACGTTCGCCCTGATGTTCGCGCTCTATCATCGCGACGCCCGCGGCGGCAAGGGCCAGTACATCGATCTCAGCCTGTACGAGCCGATCTTCCAGATCCTCGGTCCACAACCGCTGCAGTACGACCAGCTCGGCGTAGTCCAGCGACGCACCGGCAACCGCTCCAAGAACAATGCGCCACGCAACACCTACCGGACCCAAGACGGCCACTATGTGGCGATCTCGACCAACGCGCCGGCCATCGTGACCCGCGTGTTGACCTTGTGCGGCGGCCCGGAAGCGGCCAGCGACCCGCGCTTCCAGACGCCACAGAGCCGCGTCGAACATATAGACGAGGTCGACGCGCTGGTCGGCGGCTGGATCGCACAGCGCCCACTGCAAGAGGTGCTCGAGGCGTTCGAGAAGGCCGAGGCGGCAATCGGCCCGGCCTACGACATCGCGCAGATATTCGACGACCCCCAGTATCAGGCGCGTCAGGACATCATCGAGGTCGAGGACGAGGAGCTCGGCACGATTCGTATGTCCAACGCCTTTCCGTTCCTGTCCGAGACACCCGGCCGGGTGCGCTTCGCCGGTCCCGCCAAGGGCAGTAGCAACGAGGCCATCTTCTGCGGCGAGCTCGGGCTGAGCGAGGCGCAGCTCGTGGCGCTACGCGACAAGGACGTCATCTGAGTGACGCGCCGCTGCCCGGGACGCAGCCGGTCTGCACGCCGGCGGCGACCCGACGCCGAGCACCACTGTCAGACACGCCACCATCAGCTACGCCACTGTCAGATACGATAAAAACGCGCGGCGCAGTCGTGAAACATTTCGCGCCGCTCGTCCTCGGAATAGCGCGAGGCCCACTCGTAAAAGGCTTCGTAGATTCCGTCGAAGCTGCGCGCCAGCAGATCCGGCGGCACATTGCTGGCGAACATGCAGCGCTGCGGGCCGAATGTATCGATGCACTCGTGGACGAAGTCTGCGAAGCCCTCGACCGTCCAGTCCGGCTTGACCATGCAGGGTCCGGACAGCTTGATATGCGCAAGCGGCAGCTCGGCGGCCTTGCGCAGCCCGCGTCGCCACAGGGCACGCCCGTCGCGGCTCTGGTCATGGGGAAAACCCATGTGGCAGATGGCGAACGGCACCCGATCGTGGCGCGCCGCGATCTTCAGCGCGCTCGCCATCTGCGGCGGATAGGTCTGCAGATCGAAACTGAGCTCGAAGCGTGCCAGCGCCGCATAGCCCCTCGCCCAGTTCGGATGCTCGCTGATGCTCGGTCGGCGACAGTGCGGATCGTCGGTATGACCGATAGCATGCCGGATCCCTCTGAAACCGGGGAATGCGCGGTGCGCCTCCAGGATCTGGACCAGATCATCCGATGTCAGATCGGCGTAGCCGACGATCGCGTGTGGAAAGCCGTGCTCGTCGCTCACCCGCTGCAGCCAGGCGCTCTCGGCAACTGGATCGTCGGCGGCCCAGTTGGCCTGCACGTGCACCGATTTGACCACATGGTGTGGACTCGAATCGGCCAGGTAGTCCTCGACCAGATAGTTGCGACAGATCGGCGTCAAATCGCCATAGGACCGGCGCTTGTCCGGCCCCTGCAGCCACGGGTACGGATTCTCGTCCAGGTTCCACAGGTGATGGTGGGCATCGATCTTTGGCAGCTCACGCATCGTTCGTGGTCTCCTCGATCAGACCCAGCGCACGGTCCAGCCGCTGAGCGCCCGGATCGCGGCGGACCGGCGATCCGTAGCCACCGCCGCCGGGGGTGCGTATCAGCACCCGATCGCCCTTGTGCAGGACGTGCTGGCGTCGATGGTCGATGACCTCACCATTGATCTCGATGGTGCCGGTCTCACCATCGCCGCCGCCGAGCAGACCCGGCGCGGCGAAGCGGGTACGCTCGGCCATGAACAGCGCGGTCACCGAGCGCTCTGCGGTGCATTCGAAGAGCATTTCCTGACCGAGCCCGCCACGCCATTGGCCGTCACCACCAGAGCCCGGCTGCAATCGCTTGTACAGGCATAGCAATGGCCCGTTGCGCTCGGCGATCTCCACCGGGGTGGAGGAGATGTTGCTCGGCCAGGACAGACAGCTCTCGCCATCGGCGCCGTGCGCCGCGCCCATGCCGCCGTTGAAGAACAGCACGTTGGCGAACGGCTTGCCGCTGTCGTCGAGCCCGGTCACCGTGAACACCCACAGCGGCGAGCCGGCCCCGGCCATCACCCGCTCGGGGAGCACCCGGGCCAGCGCACCGAACACGCACACCGGCACGTAGTGACCCGTGTTCGAGCGCGCGACCACTGCCGCCGGATAGCTCGGATTGACCAGCGTGTCGGGCGGTGCGTGGACCGTGATCGGGCGGAACATGCCGTCGTTGTTCGGCAGGTCGGGAAGCAGCGTGCACTTGATGGCGTAGGCGGTCATCGCGTAGGTGTACGCCATCACGCAGTTGATCGCGCGCGGCTGGGTCGGCGAGGTGCCGGTGAAGTCGGCGTGGATGCGGTCGCCGTCGACGGTCAGCGCGAGTGCGAAGCGATAGGGCTCGTCGGCACCATCGGTCTCGATCGCGTACTCGTAGGTGCCGTCGGGCACCTCGGTGATCGCGGCGCGCATCGCGCGCTCGGCGCGGTCGAGGATCTCGCCGGTG
>JAGRHX010000647.1 GCA_020444775.1 Gammaproteobacteria bacterium | reverse complement strand
GAGTCGCGCAGCTCGATTACCACGCCGCGCTCCCAGCTGGGCATGTTGTCCAGCAGGGACCAGGGTGGCAGCACGTCGTTGCGCAGATACCCCCCTGATTTGCTCAACAAGGTGTGGGAAACACCGATGAGAGCGGCGGTGGTGTGTGCGCCGGCGACCAGCTCGACGTCATCGCGCCCCAGCTCCATGGCGGCGAGCGCTGTGACGTCGAAGCCATCCGGCTCACTACTGGCGACCAGGGCGAGCACCGAGGCTGCGAGCAGCGTGGTCGCGCTGCCGAGCAGGACGACCCGCAACGTCCGACGTCGCTTGGGTGGCGCCACGTCGTCCGCGTTCGCGTGCACCCGGACGGGCAGAGCCGGTCGGGCCACCGAGGGTTGTGTACGTGGCTGGTCATCGCCGGTGTTCGTGGCGCTGTCCAGGCCGTTCGATCCGATGCCTTCACCTACACGGCTCATGTTCCTCGTCCACCGCTGTAGTCGCATGACCTGATGTCACGTTACTTCAGATGGGGACGCCGGGACGGTTGAGAAGGTTGGCGAATCGACGCTTTTTTCAGTCGATACCTCGGCTTTCTCGAACTGTCCGACCCACTGCGGCCGTGTGGCACGCGCTGGCTTCAGCTCGTGCGCGACTTCTCTGAACGGGCGCGCTCGTGGATTCGCTTGAACGCCGAGCCCAGATAGTCCGGAGCGGTCGCGCCCATGCTCACGTACACGTTGACCAGGCTGTCGAAGGAGATGTCGACCGGTTCCACCCACTCTGCCGGCACGAACAGCAACGCACCACCGAAGGGCACCGGCGCCGTAGGCAGCAAAACGCCACAGTAGTCGAGACCGTTCATGGATATGCGCTGTGCGCTCGGCATCAGGCCGAGCACGGCAGTGCCGCCTCTACCCCCGAGGTGGCAGAGGATCGTGCTCATTGCTCGGAGCTCGGCGTCCGTCTCACTGTCGAACGCGCTCATCAGGCGCTTGACCGCGCTGTAGATGGAGCGGACGACCGGCACATGCTCGATGGTGCCTTCGACCAGAACGTTGAGCTTGTTCTTCAAACCGGCTTCGGCGAGCGCGCCGGTGAGATAGACCAGCAGCACCGTGACCATCGCGCCTATCAGATAGGCGACGATGTCGGAGGTCACGAAGTTCAGACCTATGCTGCCGAGAATCCTGCCGAACCGACTGCTCGGTCCGAGCAGGTCGTGGATGAAGTCGACCAGCCAGACTATCAGCGCAAGCGTCAAGGCCAGAGGCAGGATTGCGACCAGCCCGGCAACGAACGTGCGCGAGATGCGATGTCGGAGTCTTCGATACTGATAGCTGCCCATGCCGCTTTGCTCCTGGCACCAAACCCAACTCGAGCTCTGCCATGCACCGGTCAGACGTATGTGCGCTGTCCGGGCATCACCTGGTCCTCACTGTAAATCGCTATAACGAAAAGGGGAGCCTGCGTGGATCTGCCGACTGGAGCCCGATCCAGTCGGTCACCGCGACCCGTGACGTAACCGTCGCCTGGCGGCACGAGCCATTCGCATACCACGTCGATCGGCTCGTGCGAGGACCAGCTCAGGATTAATCGAAACATCGAAAAGAACGATGCTTAGTAACACTAACGTCGTATTGTTCGAAGTCTTTTCGGGTCCATATAGTGCTTCGGGCGACCCCCATGGCAATCGTCATGCAGGTCATGTCTGTGGCCGGAGAGGGCCATGTCGCCTCGGGAGGACGATTGTGGACAAGCAGCAGGATTTGCAACGAGTGGCTCACCGTGGTCTCGGAATTGTCGTTTCTACCACCAGGTGCCTGGGTCTGGCAGTGATGCTCACGGGCGTGTGGCTGCTCTTCGATGCGCCCAGGCCGGGCTGGTGGCTGCTTGCCATACCGAGCATTGCGCTGGCGATGTTGCTGGCGCGTTCACTGCCGGCGGTGCCGATGAGCACGCCGAGGCCGGGCGCCACGGCGCTTCTGGCGCTGTCGTTCGTCGCCGACTCGGTTCGTGGTTCGCTGGATGTCGCGGCGCGCGCATTGCGAAGAGACCCCGGTATCGAGCCGGAGGTGGTGCGTTTCCCCATCAGTCTGAAGTCGCCGCTCGCAAAGCTGGTCTTCGCGCATGCGATAACGCTGGTGCCAGGGACGCTCACGGCGCGGATGAGCAAGAACTGGATTGATGTGCACCTGGTCGATGCTCGGCAGCCGTGGCAGGTCGAGCTACCGCGCCTGGAACGGCGCGTGGCCGACGTGTTCGATTCAAAACGAGGTGCAAGGTGATGAATCTGGTGCTGACAGCTTGCGCGTTCGCGTTGGCAGTGAACCTTGCCGCCGGTCTGCTACGGGTCGCCCGGCGCGCGCATCCGCTGGATCGGCTGGTCGCGGCGCAGCTACCGGGCACGCTCGGCGTCGCGCTGCTGCTGGTGCTGGCGGAGCTGCAAGCGGACCCGACCCTCAGACTGGTTGCGATGCTGCTGGCCTTGCTGGGGTCGTTTGCGGCGATTGCCTTGCTGCGATTGGCGGCAAGCGGTGACACGGGTCGGGCACAGGAGGGAGAGACATGAGCGGCGTGACTGTAACGATTGGTCTGGTGTTCGTGGTCGTGGGCACGGTGGTCATGACCATCGGCACGTTGGCGCTGCTTCGGTTCCCGGATCCGCTGAGTCGCCTGCATGCTCTGACCAAAGCCGACAATCTTGGGCTCGGTCTGTGTGTGCTGGGGCTGGCACTCGTCGCTGGCGAACTGCGTAGCGGCTTGCTCATGCTGATGATCTGGGCGGTCGTGTTGCTGGCTTCTGCAACCAGCGCCCAGCTCATCGCGCGGGGATATCTGAGCAGAATGGATGTGCGCCATGACTGAGACGATGTCGGTCCTGCTGGACGCCACGCTGGCCGCTACCCTGGTCTTCATCGCCTGGCGATGTGTAAGCACACGCGATGCGTTTGGCAGCATCGCCTTGTTCATCGTGCTCGGGCTGGTCATGGCGATCGCCTGGGTGCGGTTGAGGGCTCCGGATCTGGCACTTGCGGAGGCTGCTCTGGGCAGCGCCATCACCGGTGCCATGCTGCTTGCCGTCTGGTTCGAACCGCGGCGGCGTTTGCCCTGGGCGTCGCCCTCCCGACGGCGACGACTGTTCGCGCTGTTGGCTGCGTGCGGGGCGATGGGGGTTGTCGCGGGCGCCCTGCTGCCCCTGCTGGGCAGCCAGGGGGGATTGGCGGTCGAAGTGCAGGCAGAGATTGCAGCCACCGGCGTGACGCATCCGGTCACCGCGGTGCTGCTCGATTTTCGCAGCTTCGATACGTTCCTCGAGCTGTGTGTGCTGGTAGCCGCCCTGATCGGTATATGGCGCCTGGATGTTCGCGGCTCGATACCGGGGGCCACGTCGCTCGATCCGGTGCTTGCAAGCTATGCAAAACCGGCGGTCGCGATGCTGATCGTGCTTGGTGGCGCCATTCTCTGGCGCGGTGCGTTCGCGCCCGGCGGTGCGTTTCAGGCGGGGGCCACGATTGCTGCCGGGGGCGTGCTGATGATGCTGGCGGCCTACCCTACGGCGGGGCCGCCGGCCGCGCACTGGTGTCGAATCGGGACCGGCCTTGGGGTTCTCGGTCTGCTGCTGTTGGGCGTGATCGCGCTCGTGACGAGCGGAAGCTTCCTCGACTGGCCGGATGCAAAGGCTGGAACCTTCATCCTGATCGCAGAAGTGGCGGCAACGGTATCGATTTCGCTGACCTTGATATTGCTCGTGCTGGCGGCGCGGCCGGGGCCGAGCACCGGTCGAGCAGGAGGACACGCATGATGAGCACGGTGGTGATCTTTCTCGCGGGAGGTGTGGGACTCATGGGCGCGGGTGTCTACGGCATCGTCTGCGCCGCAGATGCGCTGCGGCGCATCCTTGCGCTCAACATCGCATCGGTGGGTGTGCTCACCATCTTCGTCGCCCTGGCTGCTCGGAACCCGGTTGCCGACCCGGTCACGCACGCGATGGTCCTGACCGGATTGGTCGTTGCCGTGAGCGCGACGGGTCTTGCGCTCGGGATCGTCAGGCGGCTGGCGCAGCTGGGTGAGAGCGAGGCAGGGGAGTCATGACTTCGATGCTGCACTTCCTTCAGGGCCAGCTGCCGATCCTCGCCGTGCTGGTGCCGGTGGCCGGGGCCATGGCCGTGCTCGTGTTGCCCAGGGCAGCCGCGCGATGGATGCAGCTGTTCGGCTTCGCTGGATTCGTCATCGGTCTGGCAGTGGCCGTCGATGTGTACCTGCTCGGGCCGCGTGAGCTGGTGCTCGCCGGCTGGAGCCCGCCGCTCGGTATCACGCTGGCCACGAGCGGCACCGGGGCGCTGCTGGTCGGTGTGGTGTCAGTGCTGATGTTCGTGTGTGGCATCTCGGCAGCGGCCGAGCGGCGTTCGGATACCTTCACGGCCTCATGGCTGTTGACCTGGGCGGCGTTGGTCGTGGTGTTTCTGGCCAACGACGCCTTCACCGTCTATGTAGCGCTCGAGCTGCTCTCCATAGCGGCGGTGTCTCTCGTCGTGCGCCCTGACAGCCAGCGCGCGCTGCGCGCCGCGCTCAGCTACCTGGTTGCCGGTCTGACGGGCTCGTTGCTCTACCTCCTCGGCGTGGCATTGCTGTACGCGGCGAGCGGCACGCTGTCATTCGCCGGGCTCGGCGATACGGGTGCGGGACCTACGGCCGCGGTTGCCATTGCCTTGATGACCGCCGGAATCCTGCTCAAGAGCGCAGTGTTCCCGCTGCATGGATGGTTGCCGGGGGCGCACGGTAATGCGCCGGCCGCGGCAAGCGCCGTCCTGTCTGGTGTGGTCGTCAAGGCCGGCGTGTTCTTGCTGTGGCGACTATGGTCCGAGGTGCTCGGCGACGCGGGCATGCCTGCCGGCGACACGCTGTTGGCGCTGCTCGGCGTATGCGCGTTGGCTTGGGGCAGCGTGATGGCGCTGCGCGTGCATCGGCTCAAGCTGGTGATCGCATACTCGACCATTGCGCAGATGGGATATCTGGTGCTCGTCGTGCCGCTGCTGCGGGCCGACCCGATCACCGCGCTGCCCGGTGTGGCGCTGCTGGCCGCCAATCACGCGTTCGCCAAGGCAGGCGGCTTTCTTGCCGCGGGCTGCATCCTGGCCCAGCGAGGTCGCGACGGTTTGGAGTCGCTGCATGGCTTGCTTCAACAGATGCCGGTCACCGCGTTCGCGCTCGCGTTGAGCGCCATCGCGCTGGTCGGGCTGCCACCGAGCGGCGGGTTCGTCGGTAAGTGGATCTTGATTCAGTCCGCCTATGCAGCCGAGCTGTGGTGGTGGATTCCGCCGTTCGTCCTGGGCGGATTGCTCTCCGCCGCGGCCTTGGTCCGTGCCTTGTCCCACGGCTTCATCCACGAGCCACAGGGTGGCGGCAGCACCAACGGGATCGCGGTCGGCGCATCGTTGCAATGGGCAGCGCTGATGCTCGCACTGCTCGCCTTGCTCATCGGTATGACCGCCGGCTACTGGGTGGATCTGGCGTCGATTGGCTTGTCCGCGGGGAGGCCGCTGTCGTGATGCATTCGTACCTGCCTTTGTGGATCGTGCTCACCTCGTTGAGCTGCGGTCTGCTGATCTTTTTCATCTCCGAGAGCCACTCGCGGTTGCGTACCACGCTCAATCTGGCCAGCGCCACGTTCAAGCTCGCGCTGGTGCTGGTGCTGCTCGATGGACTGGGCGAGGGGCGAAGCTATGTGGTGGAGTACGAGCTGCTTCCCGACCTGGTGCTCTCGCTACGCGCGGATGCGCTTTCGGTGCTGTTTCTGACGCTGTCGGCGTTCTTGTGGCTGGCAACGACCGTGTACGCGGTGGGCTACCTGGAGAAGGGTACCGGCCGCAGTCGCTTCTTCGGTTTCTTCGGTCTGTGCGTCAGCGCGACCGCCGGCATCTCAATGGCCGGCAATCTGTTCACGATGCTGCTCTTCTACGAGGCCCTTACCATCGCGACCTTCCCGTTGGTCGTGCATCGGGGAACGCGCGAGGCTGTCGCGGCCGGTCGCGTGTATCTGGCCTACACCCTCACCGGTGGCATGCTGGTGCTGGTGGCCACCGTGTGGCTGCACGCGCTACTGGGATCGGTGGACTTCGTGGAGGCGGGCTTCGCGCCGCTGCGTGAGCTGCCCCAGCCCGTGCTCATCATTGCCTTCTTCCTGCTGATCATGGGTTTTGGCGTCAAGGCCGCGCTGTTCCCGCTGCACGGCTGGCTACCGCGTTCGATGGTGGCACCCGCCCCGGTCAGCGCCTTGCTGCACGCCGTGGCGGTCGTCAAGGCCGGCGCGTTTGCCATCGCGCGGGTCATCTACGATCTGTATGGGGTCGAATACGCCGAGCAGCTGGGCGTGCTGCTGCCGCTGTCGATGCTGGCTGGATTCACGATCCTGTACGGATCGTTCCGGGCGCTGAACCAACGCGAGCTCAAGCCGCGTCTGGCCTGGTCCACCGTGAGTCAGGTGTCCTACATCGCGCTCGGCATCGCGACCTTCGGACCGATCGCGAGCATCGGTGGTATCGCCCACCTGGTTCACCAGGGACTGATGAAGATCACGCTGTTCTTCTGCGCCGGTAACCTGGCCGAGGTGTCGGGCATTCATCGGGTCGATCAGATGGCGGGCTGCGGGCGCCGCATGCCGTGGACCATGGCTGCCTTCACGCTTGCCGCGCTCGGCATGATCGGAGTACCGCCGTTGGCGGGGTTCGTCAGCAAATGGTACCTGGCCAATGGCGCGCTGGCGGCGGAGCAGCAATGGGTCATCGTGGTGCTGGTCGGTAGCAC
>JAGRHX010000646.1 GCA_020444775.1 Gammaproteobacteria bacterium | reverse complement strand
AGAGCATGTTGAACTGGCCGGGCTGGAAGCGTGTCAGGTGTTCTGACCCCGGGGTCGGCTCGAGCTCGATACTCGCGACATCCGCGCTTTCGCGCATTCGCCTTTTGATGGCGAGAAAGTGCGGAGTCATGCTGTTGGGCTCAGTCATCGTGTTGCGGTTGCCGGCGTCAAGGCGAGGCCTCAGGATTTGGGCTGCGCATACAGATTGGCGCTTTGCAGGCGCGCCGCTTGCAGGCGCTCGACCAGGGGCGGGATGAAGCGCTTCATCATCTCGTAGCCTACATGATGATCCGATTCGCATTTGTCGCGCAGGCAACGGCACTCGAAGGCGATGGCGCGGGTCAGCTCAACGGCTCTTGCGTCGTAGGACCACTGATAGGGGGGTAGCAGCCAGTTCGAGCCCAGGATCTCTCCGCTCTTGACAGTCAAGAACGTGATCGTGCCGCCCCCAGGCGCGAACATCTCCAAGGCCACGGTGCCGTGGCGTATCAGGAAGAATTGCTCGGCGTTCTGGCCTTCACGTAGCAGATACTCGCCAGCCTGGAAGACCACGTTCTTTGCACAGCCGGCGATCAGTTCGAGGATGGTTTCCTCCAGGCCCTGGGTGAACGGGTGTTCATGTAACAGCGCCGAGATCGTCTTCATGGTTGTTGCTCCTGACCGGCGCGGATGGCGGCTACCTCTTCCGTGATGTCGATCCCCACCGGACACCAGGTGATGCAGCGGCCGCATCCGACGCAGCCTGACTCACCGAACTGGTCTATCCAATGCGCGAGCTTGTGGGTCAACCATTGCCGATACCTGGCCTTCGGTGTACTGCGTACGTTACCGCCATGGATGTAGGAGAAATCCAGGGAGAAACAGGAATCCCAGCGGCGCCAGCGTTCCGCGAGCGGACGATGGGGCTCGGCGGTTAGTACATTGACGTCCTCTACCGTGGTACAGAAGCAGGTCGGGCAGACCATCGTGCAGTTGGTGCAGCTCAGACAACGGTCAGCCACCTCGTCCCAGCGCGGATGCTCGAGGTTGCTCTGCAATAGTTGCTTCACATTGGCGGTATCGAGTGTGCGCCCCATCTGGCTCGCGGCGCCAGCGACCGCGGCGCGTGCTCGCGCGATGCTGACCGCCCCGGCAGGCTCTAGATCAAGGGCATCGAGAAGCTCCAGGCCTCGTTCGCTCCCCGCTTCGACGAGGAAGCCATGCTCGTCGCCTTCGATCAACTCGGTGAGCGCGAGATCATGCCCCTCGGTTACTGCCGGGCCGCTTTGCATCGAGACGCAGAAGCAGGTGCCGCCGGCGCGGGTGCAGTTGACGGCAATGACCAAGGCGTTCTCACGACGATCGGCGTAGCCTTGGTCAGGCTTCGGACCGCTGGCGAACACACGGTCCTGGATGCCCATCGCCTTGATCTCGCAGGCGCGGACGCCGAGAAACGCATACCGAGGTGATTCTGAGTCCTTATCCTGAATACGTACTTCGTTGTCTGTGCGCACAGCTCGCCAGAGGCGCAGGCGGGGTGGGTGCAAATAGCGCTTCCAGCTGTGCGGACCTACCACATGCGCGAACAGGGCCCCTTCGTCACCCTTTAAAAGGCGATAGTGACCTGCGTCCTGATGGTCGAACCAACCGGCGGGCAGCTGTTCTATCGACTGGATCTCGTCGTAGACAATCGCGCCATCGCTGACCATTGGCCCGATCACCAGATAGTGCTCGTCTCTCAGGCGGTCGATGAGCCGCTGCAGGCCTTGGAGCGGCATGAACATGGGGTCGCGAGGCTGCTCGGTCATGTTCGACGTCGGCTCCTCATTACTGCTCCAGGGCACTGGTTGAAGGCGTCACTCACGGGGGTGTACGACGTTTCATCAACCCGGACGAATGCCTTAACGATAACGTCTTTGGAGATGACTGCCGTTGATCTGGATCGATGAGGTGGCGGGGCGTCAGCTGTGTGTCCGGGTCAGCCTCCATCAGGTGTGTGTCCGCATCAGCTGCGGAATCGGTCCGGCCGCGAGGTGTGTGTCCGAATCAGCTGCTGGGCTGAGCCCCCGTGAGGCGTGTGTCCGATTCAGCTGCGGCTTGTCGGCTTGCGGCGCCCGTGAGGTGTGTGTCCGATTCAGCTGCGGCTGCGTCCGTGCGGTGTGTGTCCGAGTCAGCTGTCCGGGCGCGTGAGGTGTGTGTCCGAGTCAGCTGTCCGGCTGGCTGCGCGGATTCAGCTGCGGCGCCCGCGAGGTGTGTGTCCGATTCAGCTTTAGGGCGCGTGAGGTGTGTGTCCGAGTCAGCTGTCCGCGTGAGGCGTGTGTCCGATTCAGCTGATTCAGCTGCGGCTTGTCGACTTGCGGCGCCCGTGAGGTGTGTGTCCGATTCAGCTTTCAGCTGCGCGATTCAGCCGCGAGCCGCCGGAGTCGGGCGTCGGGCAACCGCTGCCAGCGGCTCGTCGGGGCTGGGTTCGCGGATCAAGTCGCCGGTCAGCGCGCGCAGCTGGTCTTCGCTCAAGGTCTCTTTCTCGAGCAGCGCTGCGGCGCTGCGCTCGAGCGTGCGGCGGTTGCGCTCCAGGATCGCGCTGGCGCGTTCGAAGCAGTCACGGATGATGCCGCGCACCGCGCAATCGATTTCGCGGGCGGTTTCCTCGCTGACGGGGAACTGCTGGGATCGGCTCAGACCTTCGGGACTCAGGAAGTCGCGTCGTTCCTCCTCCAGGGCCATGTGACCGAGCGTGGAATCCATGCCGTAGCGCAGCACCATGCTGCGGGCGATATCGGTGGCGCGTGCCAGGTCGTCGGCGGCGCCGGTCGAGATCCGATCGAACACCAAGAGCTCCGATGCGCGCCCGCCGAGCAACACCGCGATCTTGTCCTGCAGCTCCTCGCGGGTCATCAGATAGCGATCCTCGGTGGGGCGCTGGATGGTGTATCCCAGCGCCCCGACCCCACGTGGGATGATCGATATCTTGTGCACCGGATCGGCGCCGGGCAGGCACATCGCGACCAGCGCGTGGCCCATCTCGTGGTGCGCGACGACGGTGCGCTCCAGCGGATTGAGCAATCGATTGCGCTTCTCCAGGCCGGCGACGATGCGCTCGATGGCGTTGGTGAAATCGTCCATACCGACCGAGTCGCCCTTGCGGCGGGTCGCCAGCAGGGCTGCCTCGTTGACCAGATTGGCCAGATCCGCGCCCGAGAAGCCCGGCGTCATCGCCGCGATGGCGTCGGCACTGACGTCGTCCGCGAGCTTTTTGATCTTGCGCAGATGGACCTGCAGTATCTGGCAGCGACCCGTCTTGTCCGGGCGGTCCACCAGCACCTGACGGTCGAAGCGACCGGCCCGCAGCAGCGCCGGGTCGAGGATCTCCGGACGGTTGGTGGCGGCCAGCAGCACCAGCCCGACCGAAGGATCGAAGCCGTCCAGCTCCGAGAGCAGCTGATTCAGGGTCTGCTCCCGCTCGTCGTGACCGCCCATGCCCGGGAACGCGCCGCGTGCGCGTCCGAGCGCATCGAGCTCGTCGATGAAGATGATCGCCGGTGCGGTCGAGCGCGCCTGTTCGAACAGATCGCGCACCCGAGCGGCACCGACCCCGACGAACATCTCGACGAAGTCCGAGCCCGACAGGCTGAGGAACGGGACGCCCGCTTCGCCGGCCACGGCGCGGGCGAGCAGCGTCTTGCCGGTGCCCGGTGGGCCGACGAGCAGGA
>JAGRHX010000645.1 GCA_020444775.1 Gammaproteobacteria bacterium | reverse complement strand
AGCGGTCGACCACTTGCAAATCGCTCGCGAGCTGGGGCCGCTGATCGAGTCCTGCTCCGACGAGATCGAGCGGATCCGGGATCTGCCCGACAACCTGTTCGAACGTCTGATCGAGCACGACCTGTTCCGTCTGGTGCAGCCGCGAGACTATGGTGGCGCCGAGGTCTCGCCGCTCGAGATCGTGCGCTTCATCGAGGAGATCGGTCGTCACGATGCGAGCACCGCCTGGTGCCTGGGCCAGAACAACATCTGCGGTGCGATTGCGGCCTGGATGGAGCCGGACGCGGCGCGCGAGGTGTTCAGCTCGCCACGTCAGATCCTGGCCTGGGGGCCGGGACCGGGCGAGGCACACGCGGTGCCCGGTGGCTATCGCCTCAGCGGTCGCTTCGACTTCGCCTCCGGCAGCCGTCACGCCACCTGGCTCGGCGCGCACGTGCCGGTGTATCTGGCCGACGGCTCGCGCAAGCCGGCTGTGGACGGCTCGACCACGCCGTACACGCTGCTGTTCCCACGTGAGAGCGTGGAGGTCAAGGACACCTGGCAGGTCATCGGGCTCAAGGGCACTGGTAGCGACAGCTATGTGGTCGAGGATCTGTTCGTGCCCGAGCATCGGGTCGTCGCCCGTCATCTGTCCACACCACGACGCGTGGCCGGGCGTCTGTACGCGCTGACCCAGAGCAATCTCTACGCGTCCAGCTTCTCCGGTCTGGCGCTGGGCATCGCCCGTGCCTATATCGACGACTTCGTCGGCCGCATGCGCGACACGATTCCACGCGGCGCGGCCCGCTCCCGTGGCCACAATCATGTGGTCCAATCCAAGGTCGGCCAATCCGAGGCCAGACTGCGCTCGGCACGCGCGTTCTTGTACGAGACCGTCGAGGAGATCTGGAGCACGGTGCAAAGCGGCGCCGATCCGAGCCTGGACGAGCTGGTCCGACTGCGTCTGGCCTCGACCTGGGCCACCCAGCAGGCACGCGAGATCATCGCCGACCTGTACCTGGCCGCCGGCGCGCTGGCGATCTTCGAGTCACAGCCCTTCGAACGCCGCTTCCGCGACATCCACACGGTGGCTCAGCAGATCCAGGGACACGCCGCCCACTTCGAGACCTGCGGTCAGATCCTGATGGGCATGAAGCCGGACCGCTCGATGTTCACCTTCTGAGCGTCACGCGCGACCGCGCTGCTCAATCGCCACGCGGTTCGCAAGCCCGCTCGGGGCGCGCATGGCGCGTGTTTCAACGGCTCATCGCTCCGCCCGCGCGCCCCGAACCGATGACCGGCGGCTCGCGCCACACAACGTGGTGCAGATCAGGCGTGCGAGGATTCCTCGTCCAGTATCGACACCGTACGGTCGAACAAGGCGCTGGCATGCTCGGGGGTGTCGGACACACAGACGATGCCCAGCTTGCCAAAGCCCGACAACGCGCCGATGAGATGAAAGAACACGCCTTCCTGGGTGCTGGCGTTGAAGTGCAGGCCATGCTCGACCGCGATGTCCATCAGGTCGTCCGGTGTCAGCCGCATGTAGTGCTCGCTGCGCAGGTTGTCCGAGGCCTTGTACACGCGCACCGCGCCGGTCGGCGTCATGAACCGACCGGTGTCGGGATCGTAGGCGCCATCGGTCAGGAACTGCAGGATCCTGAAGGTATGGGTGGTGCCGCCCTTGCGCAGGTTGACCTCGATAGCATAGTGCCGCCAGTTCTCGCCATCGCCCTCCCCATCACATCGAACCGAGACGAAATCGACGGCGAAGCGACCGAGCGCCCCCTGTTCGCGCAGGACCTTCGCCACCTCCAGCCCCGCTGACTGGATCTGCAGGCGGTAGGCGGCATCGGCCGGAAAGGTGCAGCCCAGGAAGATCTGCCCCGATGGTCCACCCAGCACCTGATCGTGGGTCGAGATCATCTCCACCTCACCGAGCGGCGTGATCCGACATTGGGCCGATGGCGAACGCTTCACCGCGCCCTCTATCCAGACCTCGACGATGCCGTGCATCTGCGCGAACTTCTCGGCATAGCGCTCGTAGCCCATGGAGCGGTCCTCGAAGCACAACCGCTTCGGCTGGACCTCGCGCACCCAGCGCTCGAGACCACCGCCGTCGGGCGCGCCGGCGAAATCGAATACCGCGTTACCCTCGCCCGAGGTGCCGAAATCCAGCTTCACCGTCGCCCGCCGCAGGTCGGGCTCGCGTGCCTTTAGGGTGGCCAGCGACTGCGCCACGTCCTGCATGTCACGCAGATCCTCGAAGCCCTCGGGCAACAACACGCCGGCCTCCTTGAAGATCCGGCGACTGCCGCTCTTGCTACCCAGATGCTCCAGCGCGGGGTCGTTGGCGAAGATGGGGATGCCGAGCCGCACCGCCAGACTGCGCTCGGCCTCGGTCGCGTTGAAGCAGGTCATGTGCGCGATGGCCGGATCGCCGATGGCTTCGCGCAATCGTTGCAGCATGCGGGGCCGGGCCAACAGCTTCTGGGTGAGGGTGAGTCGGGTCGATGGATCCTGACAGCTCAGCATGGTCAGCCGGCGACGGGCATGAGCGCCCGGAATACCGGGCAGCAGATGCAGGTAGTAGTCGACGATCGCCGGGTCGATGGGCGTGCTGGTGACGTAGACGACACGGGTGCGGGGCAGACGCAGCAACAACAGCATGCACAACAGCCGCTCCTCGTAGTGCGGCAGCCCGGCAATGCTCACCAGCACCTCCGGGTCCATGCTCAGACTCGGATTGACGAGCACGCAGCGCGGTGCCTTCGGATCCGGAAAGACACGCCGGAACAAATCCGACAAGCGGCCCTGCAAGAGGGCGAAACGCTCGAGCTCGGCGCGGCTACCGGGTGCCGGGTAGGCCTCTTCGTGCATCCACATCACCCCGGTGTTCGTCCCGCTGTCGAGCCGCGCTCGCTCATTGGTTGATATCGACACTGGCCTCGATCAGGTCGTCATGCACCGCGAGCTGCCCATGGTTGTTGGAATACAGCGCGACCCTGATCGTGTGTGGGCCGGCCTGCAAGGGCTGCAGATGAAACCGGTTGCCGTACAGCTGCGTGACCTCCTGGCCATCGACATACAGGAGCGCATGCCCTTCTCCGGGCACGTGAGCACCGTTCACGTGCTCCGGCGCGAAGCGAAAGTTCTTCACGTCGAGGTGCACGTTCCAGCCGCCCGTCGCGGCCTCGGTCACCTCCAGCGACAGGCTCGGTGTCGGCCGGTGACCGGACACATCGATACGTGCTTCACGCTGACCATGGGCGTCGGCGTGCTGCGCTTGATCGGCCGGTGGCTGCGCGGCACCGGCAGCCTGCATGCCAATGACACCGATCGCGCCAAGACCGATCATGACGACCACATGCAAGACTCTCATGGCAGCGTCCTCCGACATCGTTGTTGAATGGCTTCAATCCATCAGGAACTGCGCATAGCCCTCGGCCGCCACGCGCTCGGTGAGCTTGCGGTACTTGACCGCGCTGCCGTTGTAACCGAGCACCCGCAACACGTCGCGACCCGCGACGTTTCGATTGACACCGGTCTGCCAGGACTTGATCTGACTGGCCAGCAACACCGAAGCGACCTTCTCCACCTGCTGTCCCCATTCGTCCACTGCTTCGACCCGCGGCTCGACACGGGTCAGACCGTGCTCGTGCATGTGCCCGACCAGCCCGGTGACGAAATCCACGATCTGCTCGCTGTTGCGTGGGATGTTGCCACGCGCGGTATGCGGGCCGAGGATCATCAGCATGTTCGGGTAGCCCTCGGTCTGCACGCCCAGATAGGTGCGCGGCAGCCCCTCGGCCCAGTCCTCGCGCAGCACCCGGCCGGTGGAGGTGCGGATGTCGATGCGGTCATAGGGGCCGGTGACGCCGTCGAAGCCGGTGGCATAGATCAGCATGTCCAGCTCGTGTTCGCCGGCCGTGGTCCTGACCCCGTGCGGCGTGATGCACTCGACCGGGGTCTCGCGCAGGTCGACCAGATCGACGTTGTCGCGGTTGTAGGCCTCGTAGTAACCCATCTCCAGCGGCACGCGCCGGGTGCCGAAGCCATACGCTTTCGGAACCAGCAGGTTGGCCACGGCCGGATCCTCGACCCTTTCGCGGATTTTTTTGGCCACGAACTTGCTGACCTCGGCATTGGCTCGCTCGTCGGTGAGAATATCGCGGAAGTTCCCCAGCCATATGCCGAAACCGGGCTCGCCATATAGCTTTTCCCAGAACGCTTCGCGTTCGTCCGGGCTGACGTCGAAGGTCTTGCGCGGGTCCGACTGGTGGATGAACCAGCTCGACGTCGACCTGCAGTGGGCGTAGATCTCGTCGTATCGTGACTTGATCTCCTCCATCTCAGCCTTGGATATTTTCGAGTTGTGCAGCGGCGCGGCCCAGTTCGGGCGCCGTTGAAACACCGTGAGATGCTCCGCTTGTTTCGCGATTTCCGGAATCGCCTGGATGGCTGTCGCCCCCGTGCCGATGATGCCGACGCGCTTGCCGGTGAAATCGACCGGTTCGTGTGGCCAGAGGCCGGGATGGTAGGCGGCTCCCTCGAAGCTCTCGCGGCCCGGAATTCTGGGCAGCGTCGGCGTGGAAAGAACGCCGATCGCCGTGAATAGGAATGGCGCCGTCGCCGTTTCACCGTTCTCGCGTGTCACGGTCCACACGTTCGCCGCGTCGTCGAACCGTGCGGCTGTCACCCGGCTGTCGAACTGTATGTCGCGCCGCAGATCGAACTTATTGGCAACGTAGTTCAGGTATTCGAGCGTATCGGGTTGCGGCGAATAGTGCTCCTTCCAGTCCCACTCCTGCATCAGCTCCTTGGAGAAGCCGTAGCCGTAGGTCCAGCTCTCGGAGTCGAATCGCGCCCCCGGATAGCGGTTCCAGT
>JAGRHX010000644.1 GCA_020444775.1 Gammaproteobacteria bacterium | reverse complement strand
AGGAGGCGGCGCGCAGCCTCGGGGCGGGACGCCTGCGCACCGCGTTGACGATCACCTTGCCGCTGGTCACGCCCGCGGTGCTCTCGGGCATGGTGCTGTGCGTGCTCGACGCACTCGCGGCCTTCGGTGCGCCAGCGGTGCTCGGCTTCAACGCCAACTTCGATGTGCTCACTACCGAGATCTACGATCTGGTGCTACACCCGCCGCGCTTCGAGCTCGCCGCGGCGGCGGCGGTGCCGATCGTGTTCTTCACCGCCGCGTGTCTTGTGGTGCAGCGACTGTGGCTCGGCAACCGGCGCTTCAACACCTTGAGCGGCAAGATCGGTAATGCCCAGGCGGTCGATCTGGGGCCCTGGCGGTACGTCGCGTTCGCGGTCTGCTTCGCGGTGATCTTCTTCAGCGTGCTGCTGCCGATGGGCGGGCTGGTCATCCTCTCGATGCTCAAGGTGTTCGGCGCCAAGATCACCTTGGCCAACATGACGCTGAACAACTACGAAATCTTCTTCGATGACAGCTTCATCGTGCTGAGCTCGGTCAAGAACAGCTTCACGCTCTCGTTGAGCGCGGCGACCTTGTGCATCCTGCTCGGGATCGTCTACGTCTGGATTGTCGAGCGCACGCAACTGTTCGGACGTGGCGCGATAACGTTCATCATCATGATCACCTTCGGCTTTCCGGCGGTGGCGATGGGGGTCGGGGTGCTGATCGGCTATATCCACTGGTTCTATGGAACGCTGTGGATCCTGTTCATTGCCTACATGTCGAAGATGATCCCGTTTGCCTACATCTTCCTGCGTACCGCCATCAAGCAGATCTCCGAGGAGCTGGAGGAGGCCGCGCGCATCTGCGGCGCGAGCTGGATGCGCATGGTGGCCGACGTGACGGTGCCGCTGATGAAGACCGGCATGTGGGTCGGCTGGGTGCTGGTGTTCTCGATCAGCTTGCGGGAGCTCGCCATGTCGATCCTGCTCGCGCAGGCGGGCAATGAGACCATGGCGGTCGCGGTGTTCAATTTCCTCGCCGACGGCGCGGTCGAGTACGCGGCGGCGATATCGGTGATCATCGCCTTGATCAGCATCGTCGCGGTGGTGCTGGCCCGGGCAATCTCGGGTAAGGGTGCCCTGGAGGTCGATTAGGACGAGTGCGGCCGAGCCAGTCGACATCCGCTGGACCGCGCGCCGGTGTTGGTCATGTCTTCGAGGTTTTCCCAACGCCTCTGGCGATCGGCCCCAGCGTGGGTCGCTACCCGCATCGGGCGAGCAGATGCGGGTAGCAAGTGTTTAGTTGCCTCAGGCAACTAAGAGGGCGTAATGTGGGCCTACCAATCATCCGCGCGCCGCGCGAGGGGGCCCATGCATGGGAGACGTCGCGCCTCAGCAGATCGAGGCGGTGCGCCGCTTCTCACGGTTCTACACGCGCAAGATCGGTGTGCTGCACGAGGGCTTGCTGAACAGCCCCTTCACCCTCACCGAAGGCCGGATCGTCTACGAGATCGCGCACCACGAGCGGACCACTGGCAAGCAACTCGCCGCGGAGCTCGGGTTGGACCCAGGCTATGTGAGTCGCGTCCTCTCGGGGTTGGAGAGCAAGGGACACATCTACCGTTGTGCGGCAGAGCACGATGCACGCCAGAGCGAAATCAGCTTGACCGAGCAGGGAGAGGATGCGTTCTCGCTCATCGACACACGCTCGCGTCTGGAGGTGAGTGCCCTGCTGCAGCCGCTCCCTCCGGATCAGCGCCAGGCGCTGTGTGACGCGATGGCGACCGTTCAGAAGCTGCTCGGCGAGGAGACACTGCGTCGTGTGCCCTTCATCCTGCGCCCGCATCAGGCCGGCGATATCGGCTGGGTGGTGCGCGCCCACGGGCTCTTGTACGCGCGCGAGTTCGGCTGGGACGAGACCTTCGAGGGACTCGTGGCCGAGATCGCCGGTCAATTCATCAAACGCTACGATCCAAGGTGGGAGCGCTGCTGGATGGCCGAGAAGGACGGCGTCAACGTCGGCTCGGTGTTCCTGGTCAAGCGCGACGAACAGATCGCGCAGTTGAGGTTGCTGATCGTCGAACCGCACGCGCGCGGACTCGGCGTGGGCCGGCGCCTGGTGGAGGAATGCATTCGATTCGCACGCGAGAAGCGCTACGCGCAATTGACGCTTTGGACCAATAGCGTGCTGACAAGCGCACGGCGCATCTACGCGGCACTCGGCTTCGAGCTGATCAGCGAGGAACCGCACTGCAGTTTTGGCCAGGAGCTGGTCGGCGAGCACTGGACGCTCCAGCTCTGAACCACTCCACTCAGCAAAAAGCGCGCCTCGCCGCGGCCGGGGCGGGCGTGCTGGTGGGCGCGGCGATGGTGGCCTCGCGGTCGGTGCTGGACGAGACCACTCCCACCCTGCTTGCGCTGCTGCGTTACACCATCGGTTCGGCGCTGCTCGCGCCACTGGTGTTTGCGTCCGGCCGTCTACGCATCCGGCCACGCGATTGGCTGCCTGTCGGCGTGCTGGGAATCGGTCAGTTCGGGGTGCTGATCGCGTTGCTCAACTTCGGTCTCACACGCGTTCCCGCTGGACAAGCCGCAGTGCTGTTCGCGACCGCGCCGTTCATGACCATGCTGATAGCCCGCGCGCTCGGCTTTGAGCGCTTGAGCATCGCTCAGAGCGCGGGTGTCGCGGCTACCATTGCCGGCGTCGCGATCGCCATCGGTGGCGGTGGGGATCTCGCCGCTGGCGCGTCAGTCGACCGCTTGCAGTACGCATTGGGGGCCGTCGCCGTGCTCGGGAGCGCGCTCTGCGGGGCACTTTGCAGCATCTACTATCGCCCCTACCTGGAGCGCTATGAGCCGCTCACGGTCAGCGCGTTCGCGATGTTCGCCTCGGTGCTGTTCTTGCTGGCACTCGCCCTCCTCGAGCAGTCTTTCGCTTCCTTGCTCTCGCTGGACGCCACTGGCTGGGGCGCGATTGGCTTCGTCGGGATGGCGAGCGCGCTTGGCTATGTGCTCTGGCTGTGGGCGCTTCAGCACGCCTCACCAACCCGGGTCACGGTCTACCTCTCGCTCAGCCCACTCACCGCGACCGCGCTGGGGACGCTGCTGCTCGGCGAGCCCGTGACTGGCGCGCTCGTGCTTGGGATCGGTGCCGTTTGCCTCGGTCTGTGGTTGACCGGTCGAACAGCTCGCTTGACGCGGTTACCGGACCGCGCGCGGCGGTAGGATGGGTTGCTCCACGTCGAACTCGCCCTCGCAACGTCGCGATTGCTGCCTCGAGACAACATTCCTGCGGTCAATTGCCCCGATCAATTGCCCCAGTCAGGTGCCCCGGTCAAATGTCCTGCTAGATCTGTCCAGCTAAATCATAGCGGCAGGAGGCCGATAGCCGTGGTGAGCTACGCCTCTTCAGTCGCCCGGGCGCCGGCTTGGGAACTCCGGTCCCAGGCGGTAGGCAATCCTCTCGATTCGAGCCACAACCTTTTGATGCCCATGAGCTTCATGTCCAAACTCAGTCGGGCACTGTGTGCGATTCTCGTCCTGGTCTTTGCGCAGGCAGTTCGCGCCGACTCGTCCGTGTTTCAGTTCGGGGTGATCAACGAGCGGCCGGACAAGCCCGACTTCGCGCTTCGCCAGTTTGGTGCCTTCCACCAGTACCTCGAAGCCACGTTGGGCAAGGACGGCATCGAGGTCGGTCCGTTGCGCATCGCGCAGTCACTCGATGAGATGGCGGCCATGCTGCAATCAGGTGAAGTGGACGCCCTTGTCGAGGGCGTGATGCCGACGCTCTATCTCGAGGACGCGACCGCTGCGCTCGAACCGGCGTTGCTGGTCTGGCGCAAGGGCCAACGCCAGTATCACTCGGTGTTCTTCGTCCGCCAGGACAGCTCGATACGATCTCTGACCGATCTTCGCGGGCGCACCATTGCGTTTGAGAGCCCAAGGTCGACCTCGGCCTATTTCATCCCAGCTGCGACGTTGGCCGAGCACGGCTTGCGGACGATTCCCGACGGGACCACGAGCCACACCGAGGAGCCGGTCGTGCGCCACATGTTCGCCGGGTCCGAAGCCAACCAAGGGTACTGGACCCTGGCCGGTAAATCCGAAGCCGGGGCATTCAACGACGGCGACTGGCAACGCCTGCCGGATTCGGTTCGCAGCAGACTGCGTGTCATTCACCGGACCCGTCCGGTGCTTCGCTGGCTGATCTCCTATCGCGTCGGGTTGGAGCCGTCGACACGAAACGCGGCGACCGCCCTGTTTACCACCATGCATGAGAACGAAGCCGGTCGCGCGGCGTTGCGGCAAGCCGAACGCATAGCGCGCATCGAGCCGCTCAGCCAAGAGGACATACGCAACCTCGACGCCTGGAAACCGGTGTTCGAGTCGATTCGCACGCTGCTGTGAACGTCCGGCTGGGCACTCGCTACGCGACCTATTTCGGGGCGGTGCTGAGCCTTGTGGTGCTGGTGGTTCTGGGCAGTGCCGCAATGGTTGCCGAGCGCCAGTCGGAGCAGAATCGACGTGATCTCGAAACGAGTCTCGAAGCCGCTCGTGCCCAGGACGATCTACGCGCTCTGCGTCGCAGTGCCGCGTACTTGAGCAACCGCCTCTTCAACTACCTGTACAACCTCGATGTGTCCGGTCTCAACGAGGAAATCGCGCAGGTGCGAGATTGGCTGCCCGTGATCAGCTTCGAGATCCTCGAACCCGGTGGTCGGATATTGACCGACGGGACCGAGGACAATACCCGTTACGGTGAGATCATCACGCCGCCTGCGAAGCTACGTGCAGGAGTACCCCGAACCATCGATGTCGACGGTGGAACCGAGGTATGGTTCGTAGTCGGCTATGGCGACACGATCGCGGGTCTCGCCCGTGTCGTGCTCGGCGACGCCGCCTTGATTGCATCGCGACAGACCCTGCGATCCGCGGTGCGAGAAAGCCGCGATAGCTTCTTGAGCGCGCTCGCTGTGATCGGGCTTGCCAGTGGTGTTGTCATATTGGTGCTGGGCGCAACCATTTCGTGGTTCATGTCACGACGTATCGCACGCCCGCTCGAAGCCATGCACGGTGCCGCGAAAGCCTTCGCGCGGGGTGACCTGGAGCACATGTTGGACGTTGGTGCCGACGACGAGCTGGGCGAGCTCGCCGCCTCGCTCAATACCATGGCGAACGATCTGGCCAAAGGGCGGCGCCTGCTGGCGCACGCCCAGCAGATTGCCAATCTGGGTAGTTGGGAGCTCGAGCCCGACCGCGCCACCATGCGCTGGTCGGCCCAGCTCTATCGCACCTTGCAGCTCGACCCCGAAACCATCCCGGCGACCCCCGAGGCGTTCCTGGCACCGTTCGACACGTCCAGTCGCGAGGCGTTGCGCGCGGCGCTGCTGGGTGACGGTCCGGTACGACCATTCGAGATCGAGGGTCGGATCGAAGGCCGCGACGCTGCGCAGCGCACCGTGATGGTTCGCGGCGAGCCATTCGCAGATCCGAGGTCAATCGGCGGTACCGTGCAGGACATCACCGAACGCAAGCGGGTGG
>JAGRHX010000643.1 GCA_020444775.1 Gammaproteobacteria bacterium | reverse complement strand
CCCGTAGACCGCGTGATCGGCCGGATGGGGTCGTCGGTCTCCGCGATGAACCCAGTGACATCCTGACGCAAGTAGGCGGTCCGATGGTTCATGTATCCAAGCGTCCCCCCAGGACCCGTGGTCATCCCGGTGAGAGAGAGCGGAAACGCTGCGTCAAGCCCCAAGGGCGGCCCGCTTCGTGCCAGGCTCGTGATTTCATGATCCAAGGCAACCACGACACCGTCGGCGGTCGCTTCGATCCCGTTGACCCGCCCTTTCCCGAAGGTGCTCGTGCCCACCCGCTCGGGGGCGGACGGCTCGCTCAAGTCCCACGCGGTCACAATGTGGCCCCACTCGTAGGCTGTGCACTCGTCATCCGGATCGCTATTTCCAGGGTAGTAGGTCACCTGATACAGCATCCCCCCCGCTCCGGCGATGAAGTCAGACGCGCTGCTTTCGTGATAGAACGGGAACCCGAAACTGTGGAGTTGAATCGGGGAGGCCGGGTTGGAGATGTCGTATGCGTAGATTTGACGGTCGTACACATAGGCCCTCGCCCCCGCGAGCGTCACATCGTCGCCGGCCGGCGCGTTGTCGTTGAGCACGACGGGCGCAGCGGGATTGGAAATATCGACGATGATCCCGAAGTCGGGAGAGACGATGTACGCGCGCGAACTCGAGACCGCGATCTGCCAGGCCGCGTCCGGAGTCGCAACGGTGGCGATCAGGCCGATGGACTCCGGATCGCTCACATCGATGATCCGCAAGCCGGCTGTTCCGGCCGCCGCGTAGAGCACCTCGTTTCGCAACTTGAACTCCGAGATGGACCCGCCGAGATCAAGCGAATCGAGCACACGCATCTGAAGCGGCGAGGCGACATCCACCGCATGAACAGTGGATCCCTCGGCGACGAACATGACATCGGCCTCGCCCTCGATGCAGGTGATCTCTCCAGAAAAGTCCAGGGCACCGATCCAACGCGGCTGGCTGGGGTCGGATCGGTCGAGGACGACAAGACCGGCCGAGCCCATGGCGACATACTGGCGGTCGCCGAGGGTCTTGGTTCCGTGGGCGTTTCCCGGACCAACGCGGGCCAGCAGCGTGGCATCGCAGTGAGCCTTTGAGGCGGGGGCCGCGAGAGCCAACACTGATAGGATCGCGGCGAAGAGGGCGCTTGTGTGCGGAGGGATGGCATGTGTCGGCATCGAGGGCTCCTAGCCGACCCACTCCCGATGCCAAAGCAGGCCATGGGGTTCGGCCCTGTCGCGTTCAGCGTACTACAACAACGCCATCCAAACAAGGCCGCAGGCCTGCGATAAGGGATTATGCTAGCCCGAGTTCCAGTTCAATCCCCTCCACCAGCGTGTGCAGGATCAGCATGTGGATTTCCTGGATGCGGTCGCTGGTGGCGCCGGGGACGATCCACTGGTGCTCGCACAGGCCCGTGAGGACGCCCCCACCCTTGCCGAGCAGGGCGATGCGGGTCATGTCGATCGAGCCGGCGGCCTCGACGGCGCGGAGGATGTTCCGGCTCGACCCGCTGGTCGAGAGGGCCACCAGCACGTCGCCTTCCCGGCCGAGGGCCTCGACCCATCGCGAGAAGACGAACTCGTAGCCGTAGTCGTTGGCGGTG
>JAGRHX010000642.1 GCA_020444775.1 Gammaproteobacteria bacterium | reverse complement strand
CCGCGCCAGCGTGGCCCATTCCGTGACCGCGCGTCCACACCAACGAGACTGAACTGAATCATGGCAAGAATCGACTACGTCGACCCGAACGCCGCCAGCGACAAGGTGCGGCAGCTGCTCGAGCGCAACGCGCACAAGAACATCTTCCGGATGATGGGTCATTCCGAGTCCCACCTGCACAATTACTGCCGGCTCGGGCATGCCATCCGCCACAAGGGCGAGCTGGATCCCGGACTTCGAGAGCTGGCGATCACACGTACCGGGATCCTGTGTGAATCGGACTACGAGGTCCGCGCGCACAAGCGCATCGCGCGCAGCGTGGGCGTGCCGGAGGCGAAGATCGAAGCGCTGGAGCACGGCGCGGACGCCACGGTCTATGACCCACGCGAGCAGGCGGTGCTGCGCTTCACCGATGAGGTGGTGCGCAACGTGCGTCCCTCCGACGCCAGCTTCCAGGCGGTGGCCGCCTTTCTGTCCCCAGGTGAGCTGGTCGAGCTGCACCTCGCGATCGGCTACTACATCATGACCTCGAAGTTCCTCAACGCCTTCGACATCGATCCGCAGCGCTGAGCCAGCCCCGCGGGTCGGGCCGGCTCCAGGGACCATCGTCACTCGCGCAGCAACGTCCAGGCGTGGCGCAGCACACGGTCGACCAGCAGCGGCCAGTCCGGCTTCAGATGCTGGACGAAGTGCAGCGCGACGAGCAGCAACGCGCTGACACGGTGCAAGGCCAGGCGTCGGGCCGACCAGGCATCAGGCATACGCTCCAGATAGCGCGCCAGCAGGGTATCGCGAAGCTCGCTCAGACCTGCCTGCGCCGCGCCATCGACCCGCGCCGGCCCGCCATGACCGGCATACGCGTCGGCGTGCTCGATCATGATGCCGTCCAGACGCGACACCAGCATCGCCAGATCCTGCAGCGGCTCGGCCAACACGGCATCGTCGAGGTCGATGAGCTGCACCTGCCCAGCGCGGATGAACACGTGCTCCGGCTTCAGATCGCCGTGCGTGGGTACGACGGGGCCCGGCGTCGCGAGCGGCCGCAAGGCATGCAGAAGGTCTCGCAACGGCTGCGCCTGATCCGGTAACACCCGGGCGATGCGCTCCGCCGCCTGCCGTGCAGACGCCACGACCTGGTCCGCCGGGCGCCGCTGCAGCCCACGCAGATCGCTGCGATGCAGACCGAGCAGCGCATCCGCGACCTGCGCCGCTGGCGCGGCAAGCGATTGCTGCCGCCCGACCGCGGAACGCGGAGCCGCGGGACCCGCCGGCGCAAGATCCGTCAACACCACACCCTCGGCCACGGGTGAGGCAAGCGCGTCCAGCGCATCGCAGCACCAGCGCGGCCCGATCGCCGTCGGCCCATCCGCGGCAATCGACCCGGACCAAGCCCGGCACAGCGTCCGGAACCGGTCGAAGGCCCCTGCTGCCTGCCCCGGCGGATACACCTTGATGTAGAGTCCGCGCCCCGCCGCGTCCCGCGCGTGCAGGGTGCAGCCGATGCCGGGTCTGAACCTGACCGGCCGCAGCTCGACCACCGCATCGCCAAAGGTCGGCGCCAACAGCTGCTCACGCAACGGCAGCGCCTGGGCAATCACCGCCTTAAGATTCGGCAGCGCTCGGTCGAAGGGAAAGAACTGCCACAGCAGCCGGGTCTCCGGCTCGTACAGCGCGGCCAGCGCACGGCCCGGCAGCAACGCGTCAGGGCCCACCGTTCGCGGCTGGAGCGTCTTCTCCAGACGCCGTGCCTTGCCGCCGCTGAACAGGCTGCCGCTCGCCATCAGCCCGTGCCAGTGCCGGGTGCCGCCATCGTTCACATCGAGCCGGTACTGGATCGATGCCCTCGTGCCGGGACGATGTCGCCAGCGAACGATCGCGCAACGTGTCACCGACCACCCGCCGCCGAGCCGCAGCCGCAAACGTGCCTGCAGACGCGCCCGCATCAGCTCGCCGTCGAGCGCTTCGGCGAGCCCGCTGAGCGCGGCGTCCTCCAGACTGATCGACCATCCGATGAACGGGTTCGCGTAGAGCCCGGCCGCCCCCTGGATCCGAACACCGCCCGAGCTCATCGGTTTACACCCAGGATGCAGGCGGCCGATCGTCTGCGCGGCATGTCAAAAACGCAGGATCAGCTCGACCGAGCCAACCACCGGATCCGCTGGTGACCGACCGTTGCGGTCAGCAAACGCAGCGCCGGGAAAGAATCGACCCATCACCGCTTCGATCTTCACAGCCGGCGTCGGCCTGAAACCCATCACCAGATCCAGACCGTGACCGAGCTGATGATGCTGACCGTCCGGATCCCGATCCAGGTTGCTGTCACGTATGTCGTCGTCGGCGTGATGCTGCCAGTAGTAGTGATACACGACATCCACAGAGCTGTTCCGCGTTGGCCGGATGCCGAGCCCCGCAGTGGCGATCTTGAGATTGCTCAGTTCCGGCTCCAAGGCTTCGCCATACAGCTTGAAGCTGGTGATCCCACCGAGCTTCGCGGCATTGTCCTGCAGACCGCTCTGACGGAAATCACGATCGATTCCATCACGTCGGTTCTCGTCCCCGCTGCCAAAGGCGAATCCCAGACTGAGGCTGGGGCGCAACGGCAGATCCAGCTCCCGGGTCAATCCCAGGTCCAGACCGAAGCCGCGAATGGCCCGGCCACGGTTCGATCGACCCCGCGCAATGGCCGCGTCCAGCCAGTACTCGGTGTCCGAATCCAACTCGCCATAGCTGCGCACACCGAGCAACAGCAGATCCTCGCGGCGACGACCCGGATCGTCACGATAGAGCACATAGCCACCGACCTGGCTGTCGCTGCTCAGCCAGTAGCGGGCCAGCGCGTGGTAGTTGTTCACCGGGCGGCTGCGTGACTCGTGCAACAGGTCCCGGTCAACGGCCGCCTCGCGGGTCACCGACAGCTCCAGGCCCAGTCGTTGCCAGAGGCCATGGATGCGTAGCCCGTCGAGCTCCTGGTCGTAGAGCCATTCGCGTTCGTCCTCGAAATCCTGGCGCCCGAGCTGGATAGAGATCCCGGGGGCGATGTCCCTGACCAGCATCCACAGCTCCTTGGCCAGCAGCCGGGTCGGTGGACGCGTGCTGCCATCGGGACTGCGCGCCAGGTAGCGCCGACTCAGCTCCAGATCGAAGAACAGCGTGATGTCGTCGCGCGGCTCGAAGGAAAGCGCGAGCTCGGCCTTGGGCGTCACGCTCAGGCGTCGATCCGACACGGTTCGATCCAGATCGGCCTGGTCCTCGTAGTCACTCTCCAGGGTCAGCTCCAGGCCCGCACGCCAGCCGCGCCCCAGCTCCAATCGGGTCGATAGCGGCTTGTCGAGCTCGTGCTCGAAGGTGTCCTCGGCCCGGACCGACGTCGCGCTCGACCACAGCGTTGCCAGCAGCATGACGGTCGGCACCACACCCCACAGCCGGATCATCGACACTCGCATCAACCGCTCCGATACTGCGATGTCAACGCCCGGTCGAGCAGTGCCCGTGCCGCTGCCACTCTACGGGTCGAGAAAGCATGGATCGCCGCGACCCGAAGCCGCGTCGCATCCGCGTAGAACGCCACCCGACGGCCAAAGACCGAGCCGTCGACGATCCGTTCGCCGTAACCGCTCTCGAACGCCGCCAGCCATTCGCTCGACTCGATACCTCGCTCGATGGCCATCAGCTCCAGATGCGCGATGAAGTTGCCCACGTCCAGCGCCGGATCACCGATGCACAGCGTGTCGAAGTCGATCATCCAGCAGCGGTCCGTGGCACACAGCACCTGCTTCTCGTGAAAATCCCGGTGACAGAGCGTGCGATGTGTCGGGTCGGGCAGCGCGTCACAGACCTCACGCAGGCTCTGCAAGGCGAGCGCCAAGGACGCGGCAATCGGGGTATCCAGGGCCACGTGCAGTGCGACCCAATCAGACAGCACGACCAGCTCGTCCGCGGCGCCATGAGTGCGTCGCAACCAGGCTCGCCGGCGCGCATCCGTCTCGTGCCCGCCGTTGGCGAGCACATCGATACGCTGCAGGGCATGCAGCGCCCGGCCTGCCTGCCACATGCCGGCCCGCAGCCGGTCCGAAGGCAGGCGATCCAGGGACACCCCGGGCACCGCTTCCATCAGCAGCAGCTGCAGAGCCTCGTCCACACCAGACACGCCCGGTACCTGCAGCTCCACCGCCGCCTGCGCCGCGGCACCGGTCAACCAGCGCAGACAGGTGGCCATACGCATCGCCCGACTCGACGCGGCCGGATACAGCTTGGCGATCAGCCCGGAGCCGGGCACTGGCTCGGTCGCTTGTGGACGCAGCTGCAGCACGGCCCGCTTGCCCAGACGGTGTGCCAGCAGGGTGCTGTTCCAACCAGCTCCAGCAGCGCACGCTGGTTGGGCCTCGGACCCACGGCACAGGGCGTCGAGCAGCGATTCGATACGTGCGGGCTGGTGGTGCAGCACCAACCCCTCCAAACGCCGATCCAGACCGGGCACCCGCGCGCACCCGCCCAGCTCGTCCAGCCAGGCCAACGGCAGGGCCGTTCCAGCTTCGCGCGAGAGCTGGCCGCGTCGACGCTTGCGCAGGGATTCGACCAAGGCCTCGAACGGCTCGGCCGTGCCCTCCGCGTGCAGCTCGATCAGCACACTAGACGGCGGTGGCTGCGCCACGCCGTTGCTTTGCGCGTAACCGGCGTCTTCGTTGACGACGAGCGCGTACTCGATGACGAAGCCGGCCGCGCCACGTGGGAACAAGCGCTCCACCTCGAGCCTGAAACCACGGTCCAGCCAGGGCCGCAGATACGGCCATTGCCGGGTCAGCAGCGTGTGTAGATACCGGCAATCCAATGCCTGACGCAGACGCCGCAACAGGTCCGCGTCCGCCTCGGTAACGGCGGGTCGGGCACGCTGCTCACGCGCCCGCTCGTCTTGCCACTCCCCGGTCCCGGGCTCGATGGTCGGCGGCAGATCCGGAGTCGACTTCATCCCGGTCATGCGTTGCCGCCCCGGGTCGGCAGCACGTGCACCGTCGCGGCCGGTCTGGACGCGCCTTTCCCGGCCAGTCCGCCACCCGCGCCCGCCTCGGCCGAGTCGTCATCGATCTTCTCGCCGAACGTCGACGGCTTCGCCGGTATTTCGACAACACGACCGTCACGGACCTCGACCACCCGATCGGCAATCGCCGCCAGACGCGGATCGTGTGTGATCATCAGACAGGTCGAGCGTCGAACCAACGGCACCAGCGCGTCGATCACCGCGTCGGCCGCGACCCGGTCCAGACTCGCGGTGGGCTCGTCGAGGATCACGATCGGCGCATCGCGGACCAATGCCCGCGCGATGGCGATACGCTGGCGCTGCCCGCCGGACAGCTGCGCGCCACGCTCGCCGACCACGGTGTCATAACCATCGGGCAAACGATCGATGAACTCGTGCGCGTTGGCCAGGCGTGCCGCGGTCTCGACCGCCTCGTCGGACGCATCCAGCGCACCATAGCGGATGTTGTCGCGAATGCTGGTATTGAAGATGCCCCCTTCCTGGAGCACCACGGCCATCTGGCTACGCAACGATTCGAGCGTGTAGAGCCGGATGTCCTCGCCGTCGACCCGGATCGTGCCTGCTTGCGGGTCATAAAAGCGCAACAGCAGATTCGCCAGGGTCGACTTGCCCTGCCCGCTCGCGCCGACGATGGCAACCGTCTCACCGGCCGCCACCTGCAGCTCGATCCCGTCCAGCACCGGCCTCCCCGCTCTGTAGCCGAAGCTCAGCTGTTCAAAGGCGATCGCGCCATGCACACGCTCGACCGCGCGCGCGTCCGGCGCGTCACGGATCTCCGGCTCCAGATCGAGGATCGCCAGCACCCGCTCGCCACAGACCACGGCCTTGGCCAGCCTACCGGTCATCGCCGCGAGCCTGCGCACCGGCTTGAACAGCGCCGACAGATAAGCCGTGAACACCAGCAGATCGCCCGGTGTGATGGCGCCCGACCGCACCCTGTACACGCCCAAGGTGATCACCAGCGCGGTGCCCGTGGCGAGGACGATCTGCACCCATCGGTCCAGATGCGCCTCCAGTCGGGTGGCGCGCAGACCCGCCTGCGCGCTGCTTGCGTTGTACCTGGAGAATCGCTCGTCCTCGTAGGCCTCGCGTGCGTAGGCCTGCACCAGCCGAATCGATGCGATACGTTCCGCCATCACATCGCTGATACGACTCTCCTTGCGCCGCTGGCGACGCGCTGCGCCCTTGATCTCACCGCCAAAGCGCCGGGTCAGGAGCATCAGCGGTGGCAGCACGCTGAGCGCGGCCAGCGCCAGCACCCAATCCATCATCAGCATCACCGCGACAGTGGCAAATATGAGCAGAACCCGGGCACTGACATAGATCGCGACGTTCACCAGCAGCTCGCGCATCATGCGCACATCTCCGCTCAACCGGGCGAGCAGATCGCCCAGGCTCCGCTCGTCATGAAACGAGTGAGACAGACGCTGGATATGCGCATAGAGCATGCGCCGGATCTCGGCGACCGTGCGCTGCCCGACGCTCGACAGCAGATAGGACTGACCGAAGCCGAACAGTCCGCCGAGCAGCGCAATGACCAGGATCGTCAGCGCGACCGCGAGCAACAGAAGATCGGCGTCGGGCAGCCAGGCACGCGCCTGCTCGACCACCACCCCGGGTGTGTCGATCGGCATCAGGATGCCGTCGAATACGATCTTCAGCGGCCAGGGTCGCAACAATTCCATGGCCGTCACCATGAACATGCAGGCAATCGCCCCTGCAAGCGCCTTGCGATGTTGCTTGAGCAGCGGCCAGAACCGCGTCAGCAGACGCATCAAGGCGCGTTTGTCGATCGTGTCCATGCTCTAAACCTCAGGTCTGCTCACCAGCCGTCGCGGCGCCCACTCAGGCCACCGGCCGGACTGCTCGAGGTGCGTAACGGATGGGGTCGTGCGCGAGAATGCGATCGGTCTGCAGCAGCCAGTCATGCTGCAGCGCCGTTCGCCTGGCCTCACCCGCCAATCGCGTGGCCAGCTGGACGTCCCGGACGATGCGCAGCACCGCGTCGGCCAGTGCCATGACCTCACCGGCCGGCACCAGCAGGGCGTTCCGTTCGTGACTCACGATCTCGGCGACCTGTCCGAGGTTCGAGGCCACGATGGGTCTGCCGGCGGCCAGATAGTCGAACAGCTTGAGTGGGGAGAAGTAGAACCGGTCCAACGCGGGATACGGGGCCAGCGCGACATCCACCCGGGAAAGCGCCGCCGGTAGTTGCGCATGCGACAGCCATCCGGTGATCTCCACCGAGTCCTGCAAGCCGGCGCCACGCGCGTAGCCCTCGATCCATCCGCGCAAGGGTCCGTCACCGGTGACGATCAGCCGTGCCCGCGGCAACAACGAGGCAATCTCGCGGAACGCGTCGAGCAGGATCTCGATGCCGTGCCAGCTCTTGAGGCTTCCGACGAAACCGATCCGGGGGTCGTCGGCGATGCCACGGCGTGGCGGTTGCATGTTCGAGTAGGCTTTACAGTCGACACCATTGGGCGCCACGATCACCCGCTCAGGCGGCGCGCCACGTTCGATCAAGCACTCACGTAGCACCGCCGATACCGCAACGATGAGGTCAGCGCCCTGCAGCACCTCGAGCTCGAGCGAGCGCGCCAGCGATTCGTGCACCAGTCGCCGATAGCGCTGTTGCTCCTCGATTAGCGGTGCGTTGATCTCGACCACGCAGGGCACGCCCAGCACGCGCGCCGCGCGCACCCCGGCCGCGCTCCACAACGAGTAGCGTTCATAGACCAGGTCAACGCCGACGGCGGCCTTCAGCCGGGCCTCCATGGCCTCGGCGATGGCCATATAGCGAAGCTCCTTGCGGCCACGCTCGTCCAGCGTCCGTGGGCTGGAGCAAGGCTCGGACTCGGGTTGCACCTTGCAGTAGCGGGCCGGGAATCCCTCGGACGGCGATCCCAGGCGCGCAGCCAGCACCTGGACCTCGTGGCCCAGCGCGCACATCGCCCCCACGCTCGACTGCACGTGCACGCAGGCCCCCTTCTCACCGAACAGGGGTATGCCGTGGTCAGCGAGCACGTATGCGATATGCATCGCTCGCCTCCCTGATCGCTGGCCGCTGGCCGAAGGTCTGGCCCGGCTGTTGCCCGCCGCGTCTGGCCCGCACGCTGTCAGCGACACGCCCGAGGAGATCGGCGGCATTGCGCTGCAGGTCGAACTCACTGCAAGCCCGAGCGCGTCCCGCACGCGCCAGCTCCCCGGCCAGCTCGGGTGTGGTCAGGATCCGTTGCAGCGCCGCGGCCAGCGCTCGTGGGTCGTCCTGTGACACCAGCAGACCACAGCGCTCGTGATCGACGATCTCCGGTATGCCACAGACGTCGGTGGACACTACCGGCACGCCGAGTGCCAGGGCCTCCAGCAACACGGTGGGCAAGGCGTCACGGTCACCACTGTCGGTGATCCGCGCGGGCAGCGCCAGCACATCGGCGCGCGCCAGCAGGGCCAGGGTGCGCTCTTGCGGCAGGGCACCGTGCAACCGCACCTGCTCGGCCAGACGCAACGCCTCGATGCGAGCCTGCAGAGCCTCACGCTCCGGGCCATCGCCGACAATCTCACAGACGAAACGGAAGCCCTGGTCACGCAATCCGGCGCATGCTTCCAACAAGGTATCGAAGCCCTTCTTCGGCACCAGACGACCGATACCCATGATCCGCTGCGGCTCGGAATCTGGAGGCTCGGCGCGCATCGTCAGACGTTGCAGATCGATACCATTGTAGATGCGGTGGATACGCGCATCGGCGCCGGCAATGGTGCTCAGGTGCGCGGCGTTGTAATCATTCACGGTCACCACGAAATCAGCGGCGTCGAGCTTCAGCTTGCGCACCGCCCGGTCGGTGCGAGCATCGACATAGCAGTGGTAGATGTCTCGGGCGTGCGCGGTGAAGGAGAAACCGATGTCGCTCAGCCGCGATGCCAGCATCGCCACGCTGGTCGCATTCGAGGCGAAATGCGCGTGCAGATGCGAGATACCGCGTGTCGTGGCCAACAGCGCGAGCGCCATGGCCTGCTGACACAGATGCAGACGATCCTGCTCACTCTTGCCGGCGAACAGCGTGTCCAGCAGGCCGCCGTTCGGCTCGGCGCCCTGCAGCATCTCGGCAAGCGGCCGCTTCCGCAGTTCCTGGTCGCCACCTCGCTCCCGGACCATCAGACCGTCCAGCGATTCACGTCCGGGCAGATACAGGACCGGCGCGCGCAGCGCATCGAGCAGCTCGTGCGTCGGTTCCTGTGGCGGACGCTGCAGGGAGAACACCTCGACCCGTGCGCCGAGCCGCTCCAGGGCGAGCATCTCGTTGAGGATGAAGGTCTCGGACAGGCGTGGGAATCGCTTCAGCACGTAGCCCACACGCAGGCCATCCGCGAGCGGGCGACCGTGTTGCGCCGTGAGATCTGACTGGCCGTTACCCTGGCCGTGCCCTGCCCCTGTGGATCGGGTGAAAGTGTTTCCGCTCATGCGGGGATGCCTCCCATCTGCAATCGCTCCGATTGGTTCTGGTCCAGGCGTCCGAACCGACACAGCGCCGCGGCCGCGTCGTGAACGCCGTTACGCCCGATCATCTGCGGCCTCGCCGGCTGCCAGGCGAGCGCCTCTAGGATCGCCTCGGCAAGTGATGTGGGATTGGTGTCGTCGGGGTCGACGCTGCGCACCAGCTCCAGCTGGTGCAGGACACGGGCGCGGGTGCGTTGCTCCTGACTTGGACCTCGGCGAGGGATGGTCAGGATGCGTTTGCCCAACGCCACGCATTCCATGATCGTGTTGTAGCCGGCCATGGTGACCACCAGCTCGGCCGCATCCATACGCGCCAGCAGGTCCGGCGTCGAAGCGATCAGCTCCACCGGCAAGCCGGCCACGCGCTGTAGCAGCGCCTTGCGTTCGGCGCTCGCCATCAGCGGCCCGGTGACCATCAAGGTCGCAGGACAGCGCTCGGGCCCCAGACAACGCAGCGCGTCCAGGGTCAGCGTCATCATCTCGAAGGCGTCGCGGCCGCCACCCGCGGTGACCACGATGGCGGGCTGGTCTTCGCGCGTCGCCGGCTGCGCCGCACTGGTGGCGCCCAGCTCACCACGCACGTAGCCACAGTAGCGAACCGATACCGGCATCAGGCGATCGAAGCCATAGGCGCGCGCGGTATCGAACACCTCCTCGCGCCCATAGACCAACACCGCGTCGTAGTAGCTGCGCACCACCTCGTAGAGCCCCTGCTCCTGCCAGGTCCGTCGCACCACGGCCGGAGAATCGAGGATGTCTCGCAAGCCCAGGACCACCTTCGGCCCGTCGGCCATGCCACGCAGCATGCGCAGGGTCGGCAACAGCTCGTTCCAGGCGCCCGCGGGCAGATGGTCGACCAGCAGCACACGCGGCTCGGTGAGCTCCACCGTGCGTTGGATCAGTCGCGCGCGTAGCTCGCCGGCCGACTCCGGCGTCAAGCGCAATCGGCTGGGGACCCAGGTGTTGGTCGCTGCCTTGACGATCGATGGTAGCTTGACGAAATCGACCCCGGGCGGCAGGTCGAACATCTCCCCGACCGGACAGCCGACCAGCAGCAACACGTTCACGTCATGTAGCTCATTCACCAGACGGCTGGCGATGTTGATATGCCGACGTAGATGGCCGAGACCGAAGCCGTCGTGCGAGTACATGACCACGGTCTTGCTGGCGGGTCCGTCAGGTCGGCTGCCCATGCGCTTGTGGGTACCCAGGGTGCTGGTGCTGATCCCGGTGATCTGCTCTAGCAGGGTCTTCAAGCCACGCAGGGCGAAGGGCTTGCACAGGAACGCGTCCGCGCACAGACGCTGAGCGCGCGCCCGATTGTGCGCATCGTCCTCACCGCTCATGACCACCACACGCAAGTCTGGCAGGTAGCCACGCAGCTCGGCGAGCATCTCCAGACCATCACGATCCGGCAGCCGCACGTCCAGACAGACCACGTCGAAGCGGGTCGCCTCGAGCGCGGCGCAAGCGTCTCGGGCCGTCGCCACCACCTGCACCTGGTATCCGAGCGAGCTCAGATAGCGCTGCAGGTTGGCCGCGAAGGTCGGCTGGTCCTCGACCACCAATACATGTGCTGACATCGTGCTGTCGTCGCTGTCCGGTTCGTCCTGGCCGAGCGCACAAGGGCCACGCTCACTCACAGTCCCTGCTCGAGTCGCTCGATGCGCGACTCGGTCATCGGTACCAGAGCCTTTGAGCAAACCGGATGCCAGCTCCGAGTCAGGCACGACGTCAGCCATCAATCAATGACTTACAGCGCGCCTTCGGCAGGCCGTGGAACATTCCCCGGTCACCAGCCACGCCGGGTGGGGAAAATTCCACGCATGCACACACCAGGCGCATGCGCGACCTGCCAGGGTCGATGCGCGCGGATTCAGGCCGGCGTCGCGGCTATAGAACGGCGCCGGGAGCGGCGCGCTACCAGGAGGGTCGGATCAGAGGTGCTCGCTCAGCATCAACACCGCGTGCGCATCATCCTGTCCGCGTTCGTGCGATTTGAGCGCGCGCCGCAGCAGTGCAATCCGCAGGTGTCGGTACAGACGCCCGGCGCGTGGACGCTCGCCACCGCTCGCCACATAGGCCGTGACGATCAGCTCGACGACGGCACGGCAGTGCGCGAGCACCGAGCGCGGCGCTCGCGACGGCGAGCGTCGCGTGTTCCAGCCCACCGGCGCAGCAAGCCCGGGGGTGGACAGCAGATGGGCAGCGAAGTTACCGAGGTCGGCTTCCGGCTCGCCGAGCGCCATGGCCTCCAGATCGACAAGCCAGGGCACGGCCCCCGGCTCGACCATGATCAGCTGCCCGACATGGAAGTCACCGTGCACCAGGCATCGAGCCGATACCGGCTCGGTGCAGCCCAGGAGCCGCTGGTAGTGCTCAACGATGCGGCGCGACCAGGCATCGCGGGCTGGCGCGCCGGTTGCGGTCGACTGCGGTCGGCGCGCGCAGTCGGCGCACAAGCGTGGTCGGATACGTTCGAAGGGATCGTGCGCGGCGAGCGCCAGCAGCGCCGTGTCGACCGACCGCAGACGATGGATCGCGACCAGTGGCGCGAACATCGCTCGCAGCCGCGCGCCCACGCCGAGCAGCACATCAGCCGGAGCATCGTCGCCACAGGTCAAGAGCAGGGTCTCGCGCGCGGACGGGCCCTGCAGCCAGGCAAACTCCAGCGCCTGCAGGCTCGGCCGATAATCCAGCCGCGGCGTCGCTACACCGGTGGCGCGCAGCGCCTCGGCGCGCGCCACCAGCCGAGCTGCCTCGGCGGCATCACGCACCTGCTTGTAGCCTCGATCGCCCTGGCGCCAGACCCGCGGGTTGATGACGATCCGATCGAGCGCCTCCGGTGCCGATGGATCGCTCACTGTCGGCGTCTCTCGCCAGCGTCATGCGATCGCACGTCGCCACTCGACGAGTCCAGCAACGCCAGCAGACTTCGAGCGGCGCGCAGTGCCCCCGAGCCGCCGAGGTCCAGGGGTGAGCGGCGGCGGCCCTGGTCGAGCACCACCGCGAGCCAGGCGGCGACGCTGTCGACCGAGTCGGGCTCGAGCATGGCGCCGACCACCTTGGCCAGCTCGGCGGCCCGTCGACGTTGGTCGTCCAGGCTGCGATTGATGGGCACCAGCACGGCCGGCACGTCCAGCAGCGCGAGCTCCAGCGCCGAGTTGTAACCAGTGGTGCTGATGACGGCATCGGCTTCGGCGAACCAGCGGTTCAAGTCCGCACCGGGAGTCAGGCTCGCATCCACCTGCGCCAGCGGCGGTGCCGCCCGCGGACCGCAAGCCAGCACCGCCTCGAAACGCCGTTGCATCAGTCCGCGGGTGCGCTGGATCAGGGGATCGACCAGCGCTGCGAATCGATCAGCCGTGATCGCGTTGCCACCACCGCCACAGGCGATCAACAACAACGGCATGTCCATAGCGAGTCCCAACCGTCCGCGTAAGCCGCCGGCGGCCGAGTGAACCGCGCCCGCATCACCATCTTCGGGGGCACGATAGATCCAGCCCACGCTCTCGAGCCGCTGCGCGCCGAGCAGCTCGGCGGGCGGGTCGAAGGTGGCTGGCGGATTCGGCAGCAGGACCAGATCCCAGCGCCGCCCCGCGCCGAGCCTGAACTCGTGCAGACGTGACTCGATGGTTTCACGCAGCACCAGACACAAGCGTCCGCGGACCTGCTCCAGCCCGGGTAGCACCGCGGTGTCCACCAACACCAGCTCGTGCTCCTCGGCGACCAGTCGAGCGGCCATCTCTGATCGCTCGCACAGCCGCACCGCCGCGAACAAGCCGAGCTCGTCAGTCGACAGCGCTGCCGGCTCGGCGTTGGTGTACAGGTCCAGATGCAGGGTGGGCCGCTGCTTGCGCAGCTGCAGGGCGATGTTGGTCAGTCGCCGCAGGTGGCCCAGACCGCTCTTACCGGTGGCACACAAGGCGATACGTCTGGCAGCGTCTGAAGCGGACATCTCAGCCCTGCTCCGTGCGACGCGCCGGGTCGAGCTTGTCGACTCGATATCGCATTTGATCGCGACTGATACCGAGCAGCGCCGCGGCGCGGGTGATGTTGCCGTCCGCGCGCTTCATCGCCTCCGCGACCAGCGCCTGCTCCATCTCGTTCAGGGTCACGCCCTCGGCCGGCATGCGCAGGGCAACGGAGTGAGCGAACCCGGTCTCGCCGAGCATGGCGCCGCCGCCCGCGGGCATCGTCCCCGTGGCAACCACAGCACCGCCGGGCGACGCTGCCGGCAGCGTCCGTTCGGCCCGGGCGCTGCCGGCCAGGACTCCGCCCAGGGCCAGGGCCGCCGCATCGATGTCCGGCCCGTCGCACAACAGCACCGCCTGCTCGATCCGATTGCGCAGCTCGCGGACGTTGCCCGGCCATGGGTGGCTGCGCAACGCCTGCCGCGCACAGCCTGTCAATCCGGGGTGCGGTCGCCGGTAGCGGCGCGCGAACTCATCGATGAAGCGCTCGGCCAGACGCTCGATATCGGTGCCACGCTCGCGCAACGCCGGTGCGCGCAGCTCGATCACGTGCAAGCGATAGTAAAGGTCCATGCGAAAGCGCCCATCCGCCACCAGCTGCTGCAGGGGTTGATGGGTGGCGGCGACGATCCGCACGT
>JAGRHX010000641.1 GCA_020444775.1 Gammaproteobacteria bacterium | reverse complement strand
AGATCGGCCGCGGCACCTCGACCTTTGACGGGCTCGCCCTTGCTTTTGCGATCGCCCGCCAGCTCCTCGAGAAAAACCGTTGCAACACGCTTTTCGCCACACACTATTTCGAGCTCACGCGACTCAACGTCGATTACCCCGAATGCGCCAACGTGCATCTCGATGCGGTTGAACACGGCCACCGCATCGTTTTCCTCCACGCGGTGGAGGAAGGACCGGCGAGCCAGAGTTACGGGATCGAGGTGGCGGCGCTGGCGGGCATTCCTTCCAACGTAGTACGCGATGCCAAGCGCCGCCTGCGTGCGCTGGAAAACCGCGAAGTCGATGCCGGCCCTCAGGCAGACTTCTTCGTCGGCCTGGCCGAAGACGAAGAGGATGCACCACTGCATCCCGCAGTGACCGCACTTCGCGCCATCGATCCGGACGCCCTGAGCCCGCGCGAAGCGCTCGAGCAGCTCTACGCGCTGAAGCGTCTGCAAGGATGAAGCTTGGTTTTCTAGTCCTCACACAACTGACCATCGCGTTAGGTTCGACTGCGTGGGCCCAGGGTGATGCCTACGACTTCGCGGTCGTCGGTGATCTCCCCTACAACGTATTCGAGCGTGAACACCTTCCCGCGCTGCTCGACCAGATCGGCGCCGCAGGAAATCGCTTCGTGGTTCATGTCGGTGACATCAAGCATGGCAGCGCACCATGCGACGACGAGTCCCTGACCACCGCGTTCCGGATGCTCGATGCATCACCACTGCCACTCATTTACACCCCCGGTGATAACGATTGGGCGGACTGCAGGCGTGAGGCGGCTGGTGGTTTCAAGCCACTCGAACGACTCGCCCACCTGCGCGAGCAGTTCTTTGCATCGTCCCGGTCACTTGGCGCAGTGCCACTGGACCTGGAACGCCAGAACAAGCAAGCGGTTTTCGGCAACTTTCCCGAAAATCAGCGTTGGCAGCGCGGCCCGGTACTGTTCGCGACACTGCATGTGGTGGGCGGCAACAACGAAATGCGGCGCAAGGCATCACAGACCGAAGTCGCCTCGTATCGCGCGCGAGAACAGGCAAACACGGCCTGGCTGGCCCAGGCTTTTGCGCTGGCGCGCTCGGAGGATCTGGGTGCCATCGTGATATTCATTCACGGCAACCCCCGACTCGAAGCCTATCGCAAGAATACCGACGACAACGGCTACAGTGTCTTTCTGCATCAACTCGACGAAGAGTCCAGCCGGTTCACGGGGCAAGTCATCCTGATCCATGGAGACACCCATCACCAACGCATTGAACTGCCGGAAACGAATCCTCGACAGTCCCGGCGGCTCGCACGGCTGACACGCATCGAAACCTACGGCCACCCGTTCATGGGCTGGATCCAGATATCGGTTCGACCCGGCGAGAATCCACTCCTTCGCTTCGAAGCGCATGCCTATTCGACCAACTCCGATCGGAGCGCTTTTCCATGAGCAGCATCGACATCAGTGAAAAGGCCGGCGTCCGTTACCTGCACTTCGGCTCCGAGTGGGTGCAGGGGGCGATGCGCATCCGCCGCCCCTACGCCCTGGAGCTGGCCTACACCCGCGAGATGATGGCGCCGCTGCTGCTCACACCGGCCAACGACTGGCCGCGGCGCATCCTCACCATCGGCATCGGCGCCGGCTCGATCTGCAAGTTCATCCATCGAAACCTGCCCGAGGCGCGCCTGACCGCGGTCGAGATCGACGCCAAGGTGGTAGCGGTGGCGGAGCAGTTCTTCAAGCTGCCGCCCGACGATGCCCGCTTCGAGATCGTGGTCGCCGACGGGGTCCACTACCTGCTCGACACCGACCGACGCTTCGACCTGATCCTGGTGGACGGCTTCGACCAGCACGCCCGTGCCGGCGCGCTGGACACCCTCCCGTTTTACCAGACCTGCTGGGCGCGGCTCTCCGAGCGCGGTCTGCTGGCCACCAACCTGTTCGGGCGGAGCCGGGGCTTCAAGGCCAGTGTGGAACGCTTGAAAGAGGCCTTCGACGGCCATGCGGTGGCCTTCCCGTCCTGCGACTCGGGCAACGTGGTGGCGCTCGCCGCGCGCAGCGAGACGGCGCCGACCGATGCCACCGAGATGCGGGCTCGCGCCTACGCCCTGAAGGAGAAGAGCGGCCTGGATCTGCGCCCCACCGTCTCGCGCCTCGAGGAAGCCGGCCTGTTCGCCGGCGGCGCCTTCCGGATCTGACGCCATGGAGCACGTGGACACCCTCGTGATCGGGGCCGGTGTGGTCGGCCTGGCCAGCGCCCGGGCGCTGGCCCGGGCGGGCCGCGAGGTGGTGATCCTGGAGGCGGAGGGCCGCTTCGGCAGCGGCATCAGCAGCCGCAACAGCGAGGTGATCCACGCCGGCCTCTACTATCCGCCCGGCAGCCTCAAGGCCCGCCTCTGCCTCGAGGGCCGCGACGCCCTCTACGCCTACTGCGCGCGCCAGGGTATCGCCCACCGGCGCTGCGGCAAGCTGGTGGTGGCCGCCACCGATGCCCAGGCGGCGCGGCTCGACGCCATCGAGGCCAACGCCGAAGCCTGCGGCGTGGCCGGCCTGCAGCGCCTCGACCGGGCCGCCATGCTCGCGCTGGAGCCAGCGCTGGCCGGCGCGTCGGCCCTGCTCTCGCCCGACACCGGCATCATCGACAGCCACGCCCTGATGCTGTCCCTGCTGGGCGACGCCGAGCGCGACGGCGCCAGCCTGGCGCTGCAGGCGCCGGTCGAGTCGCTGCACGCCACGGCCGACGGCATCATCGTTCGGGTCGGCGGTGCGGACGCGATGACGCTGGTGGCGAGCCGGGTGGTGAACGCCGCCGGGCTCGGCGCCGGCGCGCTGGCGCAGCGCACCGAGGGCCTCGCTCCGGCCCACGCACCGACCCTGCGCTACGCCAAGGGCAGCTACTTCGTGCTG
>JAGRHX010000640.1 GCA_020444775.1 Gammaproteobacteria bacterium | reverse complement strand
CAACGCCGTGTCGCACATTCGCGAGATAGCCGCGGCCACGGGCAATCAATCGACCGCCAGTGCGAACCAGGACGCGGAGCGTGCCGCGAGTCGCGGCAACGCGGCGAGCGACGATTCGGTGGCGCTCAGTGAGCGCGCGAACCGACTTGCATCGCTGGCCGCCTCGGTCAGCAACACCCCCGAAGTCGATCAGACCAAGGTCGACCAGATGAAGCAGGCGCTCAAGGACGGGACCTTCACCGTCGACCGGGAACGGATTGCCGATCAGCTCATGCAGCGCGAGAACGAGCTGCCATGACGGTATCGGCTGGGGAATCCGTCGGCCCGGTGCAGTTACAGGAACTGCTGGAGCGGATGCTCGACCTGCTGCAGCTCGAATCGCAGGCCCTGCAGGGCGGCGACACCGAGGCCCTGGACCGGATCACCGCGCAGAAGGCCGAGTGCATTGCCGCTATCGGCGGCTGGTCCGGGGCACTGCCGGATCGAGGCTCTAGGCTCTCCGAGCTGGCAAGCGCCTGTGCGCGACTCAACGCTGAGAACGGCTCGTTGGTCAACGCCGCGCTGCGCGGTACACGCAAGGCGCTGCAGATGCTGACCGATCTGCCCCAGGCCGAGCACCCTTCGGCGTACACGGTCTCGAGTCGCTATAACAAACCCCAACCGCCGGGTCCGGGGACCCCCAGACTCTTCTCGTATTCCGCCTGACGGCGCGCGCTGTCAGCAGCGTATCGATCGGCCACGGGCCCGGGGCCGGTGGCGCTTCCCATCGTCCAGCGACCGCAGTTCAAGGGCCACTCCATCGGGCGGCCCCCGCGGCGCTCGTTCCCAGCGTCCGTTGCTTTCGTCGAGCGGGTCTGCGCTTGCGCTCCCGCGACCGGTCTCGTCGGCCCTGCCTCACGGCGGCCAGCTTGATCAACGCCGAACGTACTGAGACCACGGTCACTAAAGGGCCGTTTCCCGTGTTCCGATACCTTCAACGAGTCCGAGCCTCGGACCGACGCACGCGATTCTCGAGCAGCGCTGAGAACGGCTGCGAGCCGAGGCCCTAGCACATGTATGCCAGCCGTGCTGGCTGCTTGAGCCGCATGTGCTGACTCGATATCAGACCCACGGATGCATGGCGGTAGAGCATGCACGCCGTTGGCCAGACGGGCTTCGACTATCTGATCCACTGAGCACATGAAAAACAACGCAAGCATGCTCATGCAGGAGACAGCATGGACATAGCAACCCTTGTCGGCATTGTCGGGGCCTTCGTAATCATCGCGGCATCCATCTTCCTGGGTGGCAGCGTCCCGATCTTCTTCAACATGCCCAGCATTCTGATCGTCGTCGGTGGAACGGTGGCAGTGGTGCTGTGCCGGGTCTCGCTGAAGCAGTTCCTGAGCTCGGTGAAGATCGGGCTACAGGCCTTCTTCCACAAGACCCCGCCGCCCGAGACGCTGATCGAGGAAGCCGTTGCACTGGCCAACGTCGCGCGCAAGGAAGGCATCCTGGCCCTGGAGGACAAGGAGGTCGGACACCCGTTCCTGCGTACCGGCATTGACCTGTGCATCGACGGCCATCCGCCAGAGGTGGTTCAGGAGATGCTCGCCAAGGACATCAACCTTACCCTCGAGCGTCAGAACACCGGTGCCAAGATGTTCCTGGCCGTGGGGGACGCAGCGCCCGCGATGGGCATGATTGGAACCCTGATCGGCCTGGTGCAGATGCTCTCGAACATGGACGACCCGAAGAAGATCGGTCCGGCAATGGCGGTGGCGCTGCTCACGACCCTGTATGGCGCGGTGATTGCCAACGTCGTCGCGATCCCCATCGCCGACAAGCTCAAGCTCATCTACAACAACGACAGGCTCAACAAGCTGCTGATCCTCGAGTCCGTCTCGGCGATTCAGGAAGGCACCAACCCGCGCGTCCTCGAGCAGATCCTGCTGGCCTTCCTCCCGGAAGACCGGCGTAAGGACGCCGCCAAGAAGAAGGACAAATAGGCATCCCCCATGGCAGTGGAAGACCCGCCCCCGGAGGACGACAACCCGCCAGCCGGCTGGATCATGACCTTTGCCGACTTGATGTCGCTGCTGATGTGTTTCTTCGTGCTGCTGCTGTCCTTCTCCGAGATGGACGTGCAGAAGTACAAGCAGGTTGCCGGCTCGATGAAGTTCGCGTTCGGTGTGCAACGTGAAGTCAAGGCCAACGACCGGGTCAAGGGCACCAGCATCATCTTCCAGGAATACAGCCCGGGCCGACCCGAGCAGACGCTCGAGAAGGTCATGCGCCAGCAGACCACCGACGAGACCCAGGAGAACATCGTCACGCACAAGACCAGTGTCGAGGGCGAATCAGGCGGCGGTGGCGAAGGCGAGGAGCCGGGTGTGAGTGACACCGTCAGCGAGGACGAAGCCGACAATATGGCGAAACGCATCGCCAACGATGCGCAGCTCCAGCAGCTCTTGTTCGCCCTGAAGGACGAGATCCTCGAAGGCGCGGTGCAGATTGAGCTCTACGGTGACATGCCGCTCATCAAGGTGCAGGAGAAGAGCGCGTTCCCATCCGGCAAGGCAGATCTGGACCCCGAGTTCCTGCCGGTCCTGGACAAGATTGCCAACGCGATCATCAATCCGGAATCCCGACTGATAGTTTCCGGTCATACCGACGATGTACCGATAAAGACGGCACGCTACCCATCGAACTGGATACTTTCGGCGGCGCGCGCGGCGAGCGTGGTCGACGGCTTGAAGGAGAA
>JAGRHX010000042.1 GCA_020444775.1 Gammaproteobacteria bacterium | reverse complement strand
GGCAGGTCCTGCGACGAGCGCGCGTAGCCGGACAGCTCGAGCCGCAGGTTCATGCCCTTCGAGAGCAGCGGGCGATAGGCGCCGGGCAGCAGCGCCACCACCTTGTAGCGCGCCTTCTTGCCCTGCATGGTGAGCACGATGTCGCCGGGCTTGATGCGCTGGCTGGCGCGCACGCGCACGTCGCCGACGATGCCCTCGTGCGGCGCGCGCAGAAACTGCTTCTTGAGGCGCTCGCGCGCCACGTCGCGGCGCGACTTGAGGTTGCTCAGCAGCTGCTGCGCCGACTTATCGGCCGGGTCGCGCAACAGCTTGGCCAGCTGCTGTTCGTAGTCGCGCGTGATGCGGTTGTAGTTGGCGAGCTCCTGGTCGTGGTGCAGCGAGACGAGCACGTCGTTGGCGCGCACGCGCGCGCCCGGTCGCACCCACACCTCGGCCACCGTCGCCGGATGCACCGCCGTGACCAGCGTGCGTCCTTCGACGATCACGATCGCCGGCCCGCGCGCGTACTCGCGCACCTTGCCGAACACGCCGAACACCGCGGCGCTCGCCGTCACCACCAGCAGCAGCCAGAACGTGACGTGCATCCACGGCGACTGCAGCCGCAGCGGCTCGCCTTCGGCGCTCTGCCCGCGCGCGTAGTGATCGAGCGCCTCCTTGCGGAAGATCTTCTGCGAGCGCCCCTGCGCCGTGACATCGGCGGCCTGCTCGAGCACGTTGAGCTGCGACTGCAGGTCCACGCGCGAGAGCGCGGTCTGCACCTGCGCCGCGACCATGCGCATGATCAGCCGCTCTTGGCGGTCGAACATCGGCCGGCCCGCAGCGCGCGCGACGACGAGCAGCGCCAGCACGCGCTTTTCGGCGAGCACCGCTTGGCTCTGCAGCTGCACGGTGTTGACGCGATCGAGGCCGGTGCGCTCCGAGCCGTCGTAGGTCTGCGCGTCGGCCCAGTCCTCGGCTACGACCGGCTCGATGACGATGCGCTCGTCGCCCATGCCCGACGGATCGTCGCTGTCGCGGTGGTAGCGGCTGTCGCGCGAGACGTTCTCGGTGCTGACGCCCGTGCCGGTGCGCGCGACGTAGCCCACCATGCCCGCCGCGATCGGCGTCTGCTTCATCGCGCCAGCGGAGTCGACCGAAAAGAGCCGCTCCTTGTCGGTGTCGCACAGCAAAAAGTACGCGCGGTCAGCCTCGACCATGTCTTCGAGCGCGGAGAAGACCAGCCGGCCGATGCTGCGCGCGTCGGCCTGCAGCGCGAGCTGCTCGGCGAGGGTTACGATGCGCGACAGGTAGCGCGGGTCGACCTCTTGTGCCGGCCCCTTGGTGATCGCCGACAGCTCGGTGATGCGCGAGCGCACGGCGCCCTGCGCGATCTTGGCCAGCTCGTTGACGTCTACGTTCTCCGAGGCGAGGTAGTAGACGACCTTCTGGTCGATGAGCTCCTGGTATCGCGACGGGTCGGCGCCGCTCGCCGCTACCAGCGCCTTGGCGGAGTTGCCCGGGTAGTTCTTGACCGCCTCTTCGATGAACACGCGCGCCGTGGGGCCGTCGAGCTGCGGGCCGATGCAGATCAGCGCTACGTCGTAGGCGTCGAGGTAGCGCATGGCGTCGTCGGTGGACTGCGCCCAGATCACGTTGGCCATCTGCGTCAGCGACGCGTGCATGATCGGCGCGGCATGGCCGTCGAAGCCGAAGCACATCGCCATCGGACGCCACTGCGAGACGATGGCGCGCAGCAGCTGCTCGATGCGGTTGTTGAGCTTGAACTCGACGCCCACCTCGTAGCAGGGCTGGCCTTTGTGGTCCTTGGAGTGCGCCGCGCCAAGGATCGTGACCTCGCATTCGATCAGCTGGCGCGGCCCCGGCGTAAACGAGACGTTGATCGTCGCGTCCTTGCGCAGGGTGTTGGGCGCCGTGGGCGCCAGCTGCGCGACCATGCCGACGCGCGAGAGCTTCGTCACCGTGCCGATCAGCTGGGTCTCGCCGTCGCCGACGGTGAAGGCCACCGGCGTGCGGAACGGCACGTAGGTGGCGGCGGTGCTGTGGCTTCCGGTAGTCACGATACCTCTCGGGCCGTCCCAGGTAGAAACCTAACCGTGAGAAACTAACCGCTTAGCGGACGCGCACGTTGAACCGCTCGGGGAGCTCGCCGATGGCCGCATCGAGGGCCGCACGCGCCTCGGCGTACTGACGCAGCATCGACGCCAGCGTGCTCTCGTTCTGCGCGAGCGAGAGCTGGATGCGCAGCACGTCGTCTGCCTTGGTCAAACCTGCTTTGAACTGCGTTTCTACCGCGGAAAACGCTTGGCGAGCAAGGGTCGCCGCCTGGCGCGCCGCGCCGACGCTGCGGTAGAGCGCCTGTACGCGGGCGAACGCCGAGCGCACCTCGGTCAGCACGCGGATGCGTGCCCCGCGCAGCTGCTCGCGCGCGCGCTCGCGAAGCTCGACCTTGCGGATCTTGCCAGAGGCGGTCATCGGAAACTCGTCCACGAACAGCACGTGACGTGGACGTTTGAAGCTTGCGACCTTGCCGGCGCAGTAATCGAGCACCGCCTGCGCGCTGAGCTCGGCACCCGGGGCGCGCTGCACGAAGGCCACCGGCACCTCGCTCAGACGCTGATCGGCGAGCCCGACCACCGCGACCTGATGCACCGCGGGGTGATCGAGCAACAAACCCTCGACCTCCATCGGGTCGACGTTCTCACCACCGACCTTGAGCATGTCCTTGTAGCGGCCGAGGAAGCGCAGATAGCCGTCGCTGCGCAGGCAGGCGCAGTCACCGGTCTTGAACCAGCCGTCCGCGGTGAATGCCGCGGCGGTCTCATCGGGCTTCTCATAATAGCCCGACATGACGTCACGACCCCGAACCTGGAGCTCGCCCACCTCGGCGGCGGGCAGCACCCGGCCGTTCTCCGGATCCACCACACGCAGCTCGTATCCCAGCGCCGGATATCCCGAGCTCTGGGTGCGTTGCTCCTCGGTGTCGACCAACGAGCCGATGGCCGCGCCCAGCCAGACCTCGGTCATGCCGTAGCCCGACACCGAGCGTAGCGGCGCCAGCACGCGCTGACCGCGCGCGGTCACCGGGGTCGCGCTCTGCATGCCCGCGGCGAAGATGCCGGTGCGCAGGCTGGACAAATCGCGTGGCCGGCGCTCCTGGGCATCGCAGAGATCCTTCATGTGCGCCTCGAAACCATGGGTGATGGTGACCCGCTCACGCTCGATGAGATCGAGGCTCAGCTCCGGATCGAACATCTGCGTGAGCACCTGGCGCGCGCCGGTGATGATCGACATCATCGGGCCCTCGGAGAAGCCGAAGGCATGGAACAGCGGCAGATGGGTGAGGATGGTGTCGTCCGGGGTGATGGCGAGCCGGAAGCCACGCTCGCCGATGTTGCGCACCAGCCGGTGGTCGTGCATGACGCCCTTGGGAAAGCCGGTGGTCCCGGAGGTGTACATGATGAGCGCGGTGGCATCGCCGCGTACCGCCTCGGCGCGTGCCTGCAGCGCCGCCGGCTCGACCGTCCCCGCCCGTTCGAGCAGATCCGACCAGCCGTGCAGCCCGCCGCTGTCGCCGGCACTCACCGAGCCGGGGGTCTGCTCGACCAGCACCACGTGTCTGAGCGCCGGGAAGCGTGGCTCGTGGATGCGATCGCTGCCCGGCTCCAAGCGCACCAGCTCATCGACCATCGCCCGATAGTCGATGGGCCCGGAACGATCGTGGGTGATGAGCACGCTGCTGTCGGACTGACGCAGCACGTACTCGATGTCGTGGCTGCGAAAGCGCGGATTCAGGGGCACCAGCACCGCACCGATCTTCATCACCGCGAACATGATGAAAATCCATTCGCTGCGGTTGTTCAACCACAGCGCCACGTGCTCGCCTGGACCGACACCCAGGGCCATCAAGGCGCGTGCCGCCCGGTCGACCTGCGCGTCCAGCTGCGCGAAGTCGAAGCGTTGGTCCTCGAACACCAACGCTTCGTGCCGGCCGTGACGACGCGCGGCAATCGCCGGCAGCATCCCGTAGGTCGGTTCGGTCATGGGCATGGTCGATCCTCCCGGCGCACCGCGTGAACTGCTCGGGTTCTCGTTTTATCACGAACCACGCGGCTGGAGGATGCACCCGGCAAGCGGTTGCCCGGAAGATGCTGGCAGACGCGGGGCCAGGCCACAGCCGTTGCCGGTTGGACGCTGGCAGGACAAACGCGAAGACCCCCGGCTTGCGCACGGGGGTCTTGAACCCGAAGGGTGGCGGGCTGGGTGGCGGGCCGGCGGCGCGCGCCGGTCCCGCGGACTCAGCCGACCAGCTTCTTGAGCTCGAAGGCGATGCCGGCCATGCGTTCGGCGGACTCCTGGGTGGAGCTCGCGCCGATCCGCGCGTCGTTGGCCGCCGCGGTCACGCCGCCGACGTTCTGACCGATGGTCGCGGAGAGCTGGCTGGACTGATCCAGGGCCATCGCGATCTCGCGCACCGTGGCGGCCTGCTCCTCGACCGAAGCGGCAATGGTCGATTGCTGCTCGCTGATCTGCGAGAACGCCCGGGTGATCTCCTCGGCGCCTTCGCTGGTCTGCTGGGCCTGCAGCTGGATGCTCTCAATCTGCTGGCGGATCTCCTCGGTCTTGCGGCTGGTGTCGCTGGCCAGGCTCTTCACCTCGTCTGCGACCACCGCGAAGCCCCGACCCGCCTCGCCGGCACGCGCCGCCTCGATGGCCGCGTTCAGCGCCAGCAGGTTGGTCTCTTCGGCGATGCTGGCGATGACCGAGGTCACCTGACCGATCTCGGCGCAGGCGCGGGCCAGATCGCTGATTGCGCTTGCGTTCTCGTTGACCCGGCCGAGCGACTCCACCGCCATGTGATCGGCCTCGGCCGCGGTGCGTGCGATCTCCTGGATGCTGGCCGACATCTCCTCCATCGCCGCGGCCACGCCGTCGGCATTCTGCGACACCTCGTCGACCGCGCTGGAGGCCGCCATGGCCTGGGTCGAGGTCTCGTCCGCGGCCCGCGACATCTGCGTGCTGAGGCTCGCCAGGTGCTCGGCCGACTCGCTCAGAGCCTGAGAGCTGCCACGTATCGGTGACGCCAGGCGTCGGCTGATGAGGCTGGAGGCGATGAGGATGGCGATGATCGAGAACAGTCCGATACCGCCGGACCACATGAGCAGGCTGCGCGATCCCTTGACGCCTTCCTCCTTGATGTGGGCCAGCACCTTTTCGGCTTCGGCGATCGATTCCTCGGCCAGCAACACCCACTTGACGTCACCGAACTGGACCGGCATGTAGGCGCTGATGACGGCCGTGCCCAGATAGTTGCTGCTACGGGTCACGCCGCTGCGTCCGGCCAGGGCCTGCTCCACCGATCGGCTCTTGATGCGTGCTTCCTCGGGATGATCGAAGCTGTACTCGAGGGTGAACTTGTCGCTCAGATGCGAGTCGGTGCGCATCAGTCCGTCGGCGCCGACCAGGATCGTCTCGCCGGATTTGCCCAGGCCGCTCTTGTCGGCCAGGATCCGGTCGACCCGGTCGATCGGCATCTGCACCACCACCACGCCGATCTTCTGCCCGTCGACGAACACCGGTGCGCTGATGAAGCCCGCGGGCAGGTCATAGGAGGCCGGGTAGCGCTCCAGATCCACGCTGTGCCACTCGTTCGGATCGGAGCCCGCCGCCGCCAGTCGGAAGGCGCGACCGAGGCCGGTTTCCGCGTAGGGTCCTTCCTTCAAGGAGGTGGCGAAGTCGACCTCCTTGGCAACCGTATAGACGACGTTGCCGCTACGCAGGTCCACAAGGAACACATCGTGGAGTCCGAACTGCTCCATGAAGTGCTTCAGCTCGGGGTGGATGCGCGCGTGCAGACGCGAGTAGCGGCTGGCATCGGCTGATTCCACAAGGTCCGACTTGGCGCCGAGTGGATGCCGGTTGGCACGGATGTAGGCATATTGCAGGGCCACCGCGTCCGGACCCAGCCCCTCGACCAGCCTGGAGACCTCCGGTGCCTGGCCCGCGTGGTGCTTGCGGTATTCGGAGGCGTATTCCCGCGTGTAGTACTCGGCAAGGGCCTGCTTGTAGCCGGCCAGGATGCCGTCGTCCAGGCCGTTGTCGGCGCGAAACTCCGCGAGCGCGGAAGGCATCTCGCTCAGCGCCTGCTTGACCGCGCCGTGACCGGCCAGCGCCAGCGTGTTGCCGCCCAGCGTCTCGAGATAGACCTCGAGCTGCCT
>JAGRHX010000639.1:2532-7229 GCA_020444775.1 Gammaproteobacteria bacterium | reverse complement strand
TCCAGGCCTGTGAAGCGTTCTTCACGACCGGCCAGCACATGGCGTAGATGCCGTCGACGGTGCCGAGCGGGCTATCGCAGATCGAGACCTGCCAGTCCCCGGCCCGGCCTTCGCGGCGTTCCTCGGGCAGCGTCTTCAGCTCGCGGGCAATGGCGGCGCGGTCGTTCATCGCGGTCAGCGCGCCGAGCGAGCGGCGCATCGCGTCTTGTGAGGCGGCGAGGGTCTGCACCTCGTAGATCGGTGACTCGATGGTTGTCGGTCGAGAGAAGTTCAGGCGCGCCATGCGTTCGGTCTGTGTCACCAGCTCGGCGATGGGATCGCCATAGCGCGCGGCCAGGCGCCGGGCTCGCAAGACCATGACAGCGACCGTGGCCAGCACCGCCAGCAGCGTGATCAGTGACAGATCGGGTATTCCTTGAAGCAGTGCCCGCTCGGTGATGATGGCCGCGATCCAGACTTCCTTGTCGGTCGCGATCGACGAGCGTGCGACGGCGCCCCACCAGATCTCGCCGGCCGCCGAGAAGCGTAGCGGCTCGCTGTTGTCCGGCACCCCGGCACCGAAGAGCCTGGTGACGAGGGTTCCGGCCGGACCGGTCAGGGTCGAGATCGGGCGAGGCAGCGGCGCCGCCGATGCGCCGCTCGAGGATGCCGGGAGGTTGCGTGGCACCGCGAGCACCATCAGGTCCTGCGCCGCTTCGGCACGCAGCATCACGAACACCGCGCCGCTCTCTCGCAGCTCGATGCGCTCGGCGAAGGCCTGGATGTCCTTGAGCAGGATGTCGAAGCCGAGCACCTCGACCGATCCGGATGGGGTACGGTAGGCAACGCTGGCGGTGATGCCCGGCTCGCGGCTGGTGAAGAAGGTGTAGGGCTCACTCCAGACGAGCCGCTCGGCGCCGCCGGTGGTTGCCGATGCCTCGAAGGCCGCCATTGCCTTTTGGAACCAGGGCCGTTGCAGCGGGCTGTAATCGGAGGCCACGCGCTCACGGGATGCGTTACCAGCGGGGACCGGATTGCCGGTCCACTCCCGTGCCACGATCCAGCCGGGCTCCGCGCCGCGGGTGAGTCGGTTGTAGAAGCTGCCGTCGTCACGCTGCATGAGCATGTACTCGTCACCGCTCGCGCGTGCCAGGTGCACCGACGACACCTGGGTAACGGTGGCGATCAGCGGGCCGAACACGAGATCGAGCTGCTCGGGTGGTTGACCGTCGAACTTGCCGGCAAGGCCGAAGGCCTTGCTCAGCTCGACGATCTCCTGCACCGGGTGCAGGTACTCGATGAAGGCGGCATTCATCTGCGCGATGCCACGATCGATGAGCTCCGCCGCTATCGTGTTGAGCACCGCGCGGTAGGTCAGCACCGAGGTGAGCAGCAGGATCGCGCCGAGCAGGATCGGTCCGATGGTGAGGTTTCGGGACAGACTACGTTGCAGGGATTGTGGTCGACTCATGCTCGGGGTCGCTCGGGGTCGCTCTGGCTGGCCGCAATCGTAGCGTATACCTTGGCATGCTATTGACGTTGCGGGGAGCTCTTCGAATTGAGCTGGCTACGACGAAGAAACGCGCGCCGCGGGCGCGAAGGCGAGGCCCTGCCGGCACGTGCCGCTGCCGGTGGGGCCAGCATCGGCGACATCTACGCGCGCGTCGCGGCCCTGCCACTGACCGAGCGTAACCCCATCGTGTTCATCCCGGGGATCATGGGCTCGAAGCTGGTGGACGCGGACTGCGCCCGCTCGGTCTGGGGGGATTTCAGTCGCGCCTACGCCGATCCAGGTCGTGGGTCGAACCGGCGGCTCATCAGTCTACCGATGGCGCTCGGTGAGCCGCTCGATCGACTGGCATCGCCGGGTGCCGTTGACGGCGCGGTCGCGCGGGCGCGGCCGCGACGCCTGCCTTTCGACATCACCGCCTATGGTGACATCCTGCAGACCGTTGGGATCCAGTCCGGCTTGCCGTCCGCCCGTCATCGTCCCGAGTATGGGCACGAAGGTGCCTTCGCTTCTTTCGAGTTCGGCTACGATTGGCGGCGCAGTCTCGACGAGACCGCCGCGGAGCTCGAGGCTTTCCTACGCATGGCCTCGTATTTCGTACAGGCGGTGCGCGGCAACTCGGAGCCGGTAAGCTTCGATGTGGTCGCGCACTCGATGGGGGGGCTGGTGCTGCGTTATTACCTGCGTTACGGCGACCAGCGCCTGCCGCTGGACGGCACGCTGCCACGTATCACCTGGGCGGGCAGCGAGCGGGTCACCCGGGCGCTGATCATCGGCACCCCCAACGCCGGTTCGGCGGCCGCCATCGAGCGTCTGGTGACCGGCCTGCCGGGGATCCCCCTGGTGCATCCCGGCTACGATCCATTCATCGTCGGCACCATGCCGGCGCTCTACCAGTTGTTGCCGCGCAATCGTCATCGCCCGTTCGTCGACGCCGGCCCGTCGAGCAAGCCCGTCGACCTGTACGACCCCGCGTTCTGGATCGCCCGCGGCTGGGGCCTGGCCGACCCGACGGGGGACGAACGGCTCGCTCTGCAGCTCGACGGTGTCGATTCGAAAGCCGCAAGGCATGAAACCGCCCTGGACCACCTGAGCAAGTGTCTGCGGCAGGCTGAGAGCTTGCACCGAGCCCTCGATACACCGGCCGAGCCGCCATCGCCGCTGGAGCTGCACCTGGTTGCGGGGGACTCGATTCGAACGGTCGCCGCCTACGGCGGCCGCATCGGCGACCGCCGGCTCAGGGTCGCTCGCTACGGCGCTGGTGATGGCACCGTGCTTCGCTCCAGCGCCCTGCTCGACGAGCGAGAGTCGGGTACTTGGCAGCCCGGCGTCGCCTCGCCCATTGCCTGGGCGAGCGTGGTCTTCGCGGCTGCCGATCACATGGCGCTGACCCGCGATCGGGTGGTGTTGGACAACGTGCTGTTTCGACTGTTGGACGCGCCCCGCGCCGACCGCGGCCTGTGTTGACCCGGTCCTGTGGTGACCGGGTCCGGTGTTGACCGGGGCCTTTGCTGACCGGGGCTCCCAGGTCCATCTCGCGGCACGGTTCACTGCAGACGCGTTTGCAGCGGGCTCGATTGCAGGATGCGTGATCCTGGCTGTGTCTGGCTGGCGCTGAGCAGGGTGCAGGTGAGCACCAGCGCGTAGCTGCCCGGCGCGAGCGTCATCGGTTGGCGCGGCGATGTCTCGCTCATGCGTCTGCCGAGCCTCAACCTGAACTGGTAGCGGGTCGCGGGTGTGAGTGCCACGGTCCGCCGCGCGAGCTGCGTCTTCACGTCCAGCGCCTGACCGTTTTGCGTAATCGCCAGCACCTCGAGCCGCTGCTGGAGATTCTCGGCGCTGGGGTCCCAGGGGCTGACCATCGAGCGTGGCAATGCTGGCGGCAGCGGCACCGGATAGCCGAGCTCGTCGAGCAGCATGCACTGAAGCTGATCGATCGGGTCGACCAGCTCGATTGCGTGACCGGCATCGTTGCGGAACTCGAGCTCGAAGCTGATGCCACCTGATGAGACCTGCTGCACCGTGAGCAGCGACGCACGCACCGTGACCGCGTCCAGCGGCCCGGGGCCGTCCGCCGGGCCGCCTTCCAGATCGGTGAGCCTGCTCTGGTGTCGCTCGACGACCATCAAACGGGTCTCGCCGCCGCGGCGTCCCGCCGGCCGGTTCGCTGGCGCGGCAGCCAGGTGCTCAGCAGGGCGGGCTGCATGGTGCGAAGCCAGCGCGACCGCGGGCGAAGTTGCAGATGCGGCGAATCATCGGGTCGTAGATGGTGCGCTCGGCCGCGCGGGTATCGGCGTTGATGGTGCCGACACCATGCGCGCCGGTGGCCAGGATCTGGGCCAGCCACACCTGCTGGGCGTTGGTGCGGGCCGCGGCGAAACCGGGCAGTGCACGCAGGGCGGTCGCCGCGCTGGCGGCCGTCATGCCGGCCGCGTGGGGCACGCTCAAGGCCTCGACCCGCGCCTCTATGGCGGCCGCGCGATTGACCAGCGCGGCGCGGAAGAAACGAGCATGGACCCGCTCGTGCTCGACGGTGGCACGGATCATGTCCCAGGCCATGCCCGGGCAGTGTGGGTTGGCGAGGTCGCGAACCTGCGCGCAGTAGTTGGCGGCGGTGGTGTTGCCCCCGGGGCCCGTCACCTCCTGGCTGCCGGGTAGCAAGCGTGCCTGCAGCGAGTAATTGCCGACCAGACCGGTGACCACCGGTACCCAGTTCGGGCCGTTGCGCACCGCCTGCATGTCGATGTCGACGTTCTCGGGGAAGGTCAGACCCCAGGTGCATGCGCCGAGCCCGTTGGAGGGGGGCGCGCCGGGCGCGACGATCACCCGTGGCGCCGGCAGCGCCGCGCCGACCGCCACCGCCGGCGTCGGAGCAACATGCTGGCCCTGCACCCGGGCATCGAGATGGCCCATGGTCTCCGGCCCCACCAGGCCATCGACCTGGGCACCGGTATCGACCTGAAAGGCTCGCACTGCCGCCTCGGTCTCGTCACCGAAGTCGCCGTCCACGCCAAATCGGGGCAGGACGTAGCCAAGATCGACCAGCGCCTGCTGGAGGATGCGGATGGCCGTGCCGGTGCGGCCCTGCTTGAGGGTTATCTCGTCGTCGTAGGCGGCTTCGAGCTGGCGATTGCCGTGAAAGCGTGGTGCGGTGAGGTCGTGGCCGTCACCGATGGTGCGTCGGGCAACGTCCTCCCCGGCGCGGCCG
>JAGRHX010000639.1:0-2513 GCA_020444775.1 Gammaproteobacteria bacterium | reverse complement strand
GGCCGGTCTGCTGCACGACATGGGTGAGCTCGTGGGCCAGCAAGCGTCGGCCAGAGTCGCTGTCCGGCCGGTAGCGTCGCTCGTTGAAATAGATGTGCCGACCGACCGCGAATGCGCGGGCATTGAGCGCGTGGCTGAGCCGGTTGGATTCCCGGTCGTGATGGACACGAACGCTGCTGAAGTCGGCGCCGAAACGTGGCTCCATGAACTGGCGGATCCGATCGGGCAGAGGCTCACCGCCAGCCCGGGTGCGACGGATGCGCTGCTCGAGCGAAGCATTGACCGAAGGCGCGGGGGTTGATCCGGCGCGATCCACCGGTGAGGCACTTGTCTGGGAGCCGCGACCTTGCGCCGCGCGCTGTACCACCGCCGCGCGACTCAGCTCGTCCTCCTGCTCGCCGTTTGGGCCGAGCTTGCGGTCGAGCCCGGTATCACAGCGCGCGCAGCGCCGTTGCAGCGAGGATGTGGCGAGCGGGGTGATCTGGCGAGCGAGAGGGGGCGGGTGCCCCGGCACCACGCTCGGGCTGTCCGTCGGTCCGTGTGCGCGAGGACGGCCCGGTTCGGATGCGCTCATCCGCATGACCGCGTCGGCGACTCTATCCGCTTCGCGTTCGAAGGGATCGTCCGCCCGGCCGACCTCGAGTCTGGCCTGTAGAGCCCGGTCGATAGCCGCGCCCGAGGACGTGCCCCGGGTGAGCAGCTCGTCCTCCGTCTCATCGTCCATGACCTGGCGTTGCAGCCCGGGATCGCTGCTGGTCTGCAGCGCCTCTTCCTCTTCTTCATCGATCGGCTGGCGACGTAGCTCCTCGGCGCATTCGTCACACAGACGTTGCACTGGCAGCACGTCCGTATCGTTACGCTCGGTATGGCGTGTGTCGGGACCGCGCTGGTCGTCGAGGATGCCGCGAACCCGCTCGCTCGAAGAACCATGCCATTGTGGTCGCACGAGTAGCGGTCGGGCGGGCACCAGCCGAGCGCCGTCGAGCGGCGATCGCGGCACGGTCGATGGCCGATGGGCGACGGGCTCTGCCCGCCGGGATGCTCTGGACGCGAAAGTCTTCACTGGCCGTCACCAGGGTTGATCTGCGGGGTTGGTCCGATCGTCCTTGCGCGCTCGACTCAGGATAGCCCAGCGCCACGCCCCCGGAAAGAATGTACTGGAATCCGAACGCCCGGGACTTGATCGATGTCGACCGGGCGCTGCGATTGGCGTGCTAAGGTCCGGCACGTGCGGTGGCAAAGCGATGATTGTCGGTCGTGGGAATGCAACGTTTCGAGTCGATCCCCCGGTGTTCGATTGCCCGGTATCCAGCCGGTCGAGAAGCCTGCCCGTGCGAGCACGCGTAACGTCAGGTCGGCGCGTGGTGCATGCACCGCGTGGCCGCGAGCTACCTCTGGTGTCGTGCATCATGCCGACCGCGGATCGACGCGCCTATGTGCCGTGGGCCGTCGAGTATTTCCTCGCTCAGCGTTATCCGAACAAGGAACTGGTGGTCCTCGATGACGGTCAGGATACGGTCCGTGACCTGATTCCGGAGTGCCCGGAGATCCGCTACTTCCGCGACACGCAGCGGCGCATTCTCGGCGACAAGCGGAATCGTCTGTGTGAGCTGTCGCACGGCGAGCTTGTCGCGCATTGGGACGATGACGACTGGCAATCACCGGAGCGTCTGAGCTACCAGGTCCAGGCCCTGCTCGATGCTGGCGCCGAGGTCTGCGGGATCACCCGACCGCTGTTCCTGGAGCAGGGTGGGCAGCGGGCCTGGGAATACGTCTACCCGGCGCAGCAGCAGCCCTGGCTGTCGGGCAGCAGCCTGTGCTACCGACGACGGACGGCGCTGGCGCATCCGTTTCCGTCGATCGCGATCGGCGAGGATGCGCATTTCGTCCGCCGCCTCGATCCGGCTCGGGTGCTGGTTCTCGACCGATGTGACTTCCATGTCGGCATCATCCATCGCTGCAACGCCAGCCCCAAACGGACCGGGAGCAGCCGCTGGCGCGCCTTTGACGTACAGCGACTGGCGACGCTGATGGGCGTGGCCGCCGAACGATATGGTGTCATGCCGGATCCCGCAACGACCACCCGTGCGCCGGAACCCGCGGTGGCCGCGGGCCGCGCACTGGTGGCGACGGCCTACGGGATCGGTGACATCCTGCGCGCGACGCCGCTGGTCCGGGCGCTGCGCTGGATGGGCTACGTGGTCGATTTCCTGGTGGCACCGGATTTTCCCGAGACCGCGGCACTGGTGGATGACCGACGTTACGTGAATCGTACGCTGTGCTACCCGGATTTCCGATCGAACAAGGGCGAAGCCAGTCTCCCGGCGCTGGAGGGGGTCCACTACGATATCGCCCTGTACTCACACTGGGCCGGACCGTTGGATCGACAGGTATCGGCTCGACAATCATTGCACACGGCGGCGGACGACTGGTTGCGTCTGGGCGACAGCGAATGCTATCGACGCCTCGCGTGTAGTCTCGGCTGGCACGGCGAGCTGCCGGCCGCGTTCTGT
>JAGRHX010000638.1 GCA_020444775.1 Gammaproteobacteria bacterium | reverse complement strand
ATCACCACCGAGACGACCGGACGCGCGATAAGGTGACGAATGACGAGGCGGTTGAAGGCCACCGCGAGCAGGCTCAGCGCCACCAGCGCGGTCGCGATCGCGCCCATCAGCGGCAGACCGAAGAGCTGCGCGCTGCTGCCGGTCAGACGCGCGCCGAGCATGGCCCACTCGCCCAGCGACAGATTCAGCACCCCCGAGGATCGGTAGATCACCACCAAGGCGATGCCCATCAGTGCATAGATCGCGCCGGACAACAGTCCGCTGACGACGATGGCAAGGAAATAGTCCATGGGCGTCAGCGGCTGCCCGTGCGGTGCACGGGAAGCGCCGCGCGAGGCTCAGCGAGAAATGGCTCAGGCCTCACCGTAGTGGACGCGCCGGTAGGCACGCGACGGGATGCGGTCGTCGGTGCGAAATCATGGCTGCGGCTCCCGCCAGAGCGTCACACGCACCCAACGTTCATCCTTCTCGTTTTCGAGAAGCGGCAAGGTGCCGTTGAACGCAGACATCTCGCGTATGATTCGAGGGTATCCGCTGCCTCGTTGCTCCATAAATCCAAGGTCCAGCAGGAAGTTCGCCATTGCTTCGTTTCTCGAACGTGGCGCTCCACCGGCAAGCACCGATTCGGGGCGCTTGTGGTTCGGCAGGGCGCCCGGGCTGGTGACCACGACACGGTCATCGAAGACTTCAACCAGAACCTTGCTGCCCAATATGGTGTAGTCCCTGTGCGCGACAGCGTTGACGATGCACTCGCGAAATGCACGTAGCGGCACCAGCCACTCGTCGGCGCGACGCATGCCCAGGTAGCGCTCCTGCCGTCCGAGGGTACGGAGCCAGGCCTCCGCACGCTCGACCTGTTCGTTCAGGCGGCCCTTCGCCTCACCGGAAAGCAGTACGGAGTCGCCACGGTTGCAGCCCGCATAAGCGACGAGATCCACCCACAAGCTCTTGGTCGGCGCGTGTCCCTGTGGATCCTTGCCGAAGCACATGAGCCCATAGAGTGTGAGGCGCAGTGAGCCGTCCAAGTCTCGGTCCAGTACCTCCCTGTTCAGCAGGTCGGTTTCGAATGGGAGGATCGAGTCAGCTGCAATGTTGACACCCTTGCGTTCCATGAAGCGGCGGAACACGCTGGCTTCGACGTCGTCCGACCCGGTCCCTGGAATGATGCGCTCTTCCGTGAACACCAATCCGAATGTGTTATAGAGTTCCTGGATCTCTGTTGACCCGGGTTCAACGCTGGCGCGTCCGCGTCTGACGAGCACCCTGCCACGGTTCCGAAGTGGCTCTGGCCCGCGCATCCGGACGACTTCGATCCAGTGCACCCATCCTTTGGGATCCTGATGGCGTCCGATTCGCGCTTGGACGGGAGCACTCAGTGCGGTTTGCAGCGCGCTCGTCAATCGCTCTTGAACGTCGTCACTGTCCATGGGCACGCCTTCTATGGCCCCATCGTTGGCGATCCCAAGGACTATGAGGCCGCCATCCGTGTTGGCAAAGGCGCACACTGAGTCTTGCCAATCCCTCTCACCGAAGGATCGAAATCTCTTGAACTCGGTGTGGTCGTCCTCACCGGCCTGGATGCGTTCTAGAACCTGTACCCATTCCATCGGAAGTTCAGAAACCGTATTTTGCGCGGCGAAGCTCGAAGGCCGTCTCGCCGCCGTCGAGGGTGCGGAGAATGGCTGCGCGCACGACAGGATCTTCGATGGCTCCGCAGGCGTACACGCGGCCGTGTTGGGCGTTCGCTTCCAGCGCGATGACTTGGTCCGCGTCACCGTTGACGACGATGTTGGCGTTGTGGGTGGCGAAGATCACCTGACGCTTGCCCTTGAGACGATGTAGCGCTGGAATGATCGTCTCGTTCAGAAAGCGGTTGTCCAATTCGTCCTCTGGTTGGTCGACCACAAGGGGCATTGGATCGTCTGATTCGAGCAGCAGCGACAATAAAACGGCGACTTTCCGGCCGCCGGACAAATCGTCCAGATTCTTGGGCTCGCCGTCCTCCACCCATTGGATCTGGTACCGGTCGGGTGTGCGCAGCGCCCGCGCTTCGAGCCGACGGGCCCACGACGCCAGTTGCTCGAGAAATGAGCGAGCCACGGAGTCGGACATGCCAATGGCTGCGCAGATGTCGGTTGCTTTTGCCCCATCTCCGTTGGCGGCTGCGGTGGCGATGTCATGGATCGCGGTACCTGTCGCCGCCTCGGCACCGCCGCTGTTCCACCATTGAGTGACGCCTCTCGTTCGCAGCCCGAGTACCCAGTCTTCGAGTACCTTCTTGCGCCCTTGCTCCTGGATTTGCACGACTACACGCCCACCGAAGCGGGCACCGACCGCATCACACACCCTCCTTACGTGCTGGCGATGGGAGGCGACGAGCTGGCTGCGGCGTTCGAGGAGCTGAGCGAACATGTCCAGAGCAAGGTCTCGATCACTGATCTTCTGGTCCAGCGCCGCCTTGAAGCTGTCGTAATGCTGAGCAGCCTTTGCGAAGGTTTCGAACTGGTTCAAGTCTGTGGTGCTGCCACCGGCCTCGACGAGAGCCTTCTGGACCTCGGCAGTCAATCCGGCGAGAGAATTTCTCGCAGTGGTCGAGGCGGCTTCCGCGCAGCCATGCAGTGAATCCATGGCTGCGACGGCATTCTTCGCGGACATACGTGCCTGTTCGAGCAGCGCCGTCGACGAGCCTGTGCTGTCCCCGCCCGAAAACGCACCACGCACAGTCGTGGCGTTGACCTGAGGAAGCTCGAGAGACTCGAGTCGTACCAAGAGCTGACGAGCGTCGGTGAGCCAGGTTTCGACATCACTCAGGAAACTCCGAGTCCGCGCGACATCCTGCTGTGCGGGCGGCAGTGCGCCGGTTCCGGCCCGAGCGAAGCGCTGCATCGCGCTGCGGGCGTCTTCCGTCCGCTTGAAGGCCTGTTCGGCCTCACTCACTTGCTCCTGTAGCCTGGCGAGCCTTGCTGCATTGACCGACAGCGCCTCGTCCTGGGCGCGAAGTTCGTCGCGTTGGCGGAGCAGTACTTCCGAATGCCCTGGAACGAGATGAAACAGCAGATGCTCGATGCCATCGTCGTCCTCGCTGAGTGTCTTCAGCTCACCCTGAGTGAAGAAGCGGATGTCGAATCGCTCGGCAACCGGCAGGCTGGCGTCCAGGGCGGGGCTCTCCAGGTCGATGGACGGGTTGCCCGAAAGAAACCGCTGTCGCGCCCTGGAGTGCACCGCAGCGCCCATGGAGGTACGTATGTCCGGCAGCCCGCTTTCTCCACACACGAGCATGCGCAAGCCGTCCAGAAGCGTTGATTTTCCTGTCATGCTTCCGCCGATGATGCATGTAAGGTCCGGGCTGAACTCAAAGGTCTGGTCGCGGTGAAACGATGTGCCACCCTGAATCTTTACGCGTCGCAACCATGGCCGAGTGACCGGACAGGGGGTAGGTAGGTCGGGCGCGGGTTCCAACTCACCCGATTTCGTTTTCCGATAGGCCAGTCGAATGCGAGATTCGCTCGCCAGAAAGCTTTGCCGAAGGGCAGAAACAGTGGGAGCAGCGAGCTTGGTCAAGGTGACTCGCGAACCGACCTTGTACAGCGCGTCCGAGTCAGGATTCGGCTCGATGCCGTAGGCATCGCTCGCGTGATAGAAGGCGTGCCGGAGTCTGGTCATTTCAGGAAGCAACCAGTCTTTTTTTGCTGAAGCGTCTTCTGGCATCTGGTTGTCGCCCAACTCAATGCCAGCGATCCGATGCGACGGAAACTGTTCGAGCGCCTGGGACTTCAGGGCACCAAACAGGCCGTTGGGCGCGAAAGCATGCGGCGCCAACAGCAGGTACTCCCAGTGGTCTGCACTTGCAGACAGAGTGTTCTCACGCATGTGGAAGTCATCGAGCACTTCGAGAATGGTCTTTTCATCGAGGTTACTCATTTGCAGTCGATTGTTCCGCCAGGGGGAAATCCCGCCCATGAGCGCGTCGAATAGGCGCAGGTATCGTTGCTTGCCGATCGTCGGGTCGAAAAGAAACAGTAGGTGGAGTCCGCGCTGACCGATGTTGAGCGCTGGCTCGAAGCCCGGAAAGACTGCATAGATGCGATTGCGATACGCGCAGCCGCCGGCGTCCTCATCACCGAGCCAGGCTTCGACGATGGCCCAGACTGCGCTGGTCTCCTGCCCCGTCCTCACGTCGTGAGGTGTCAGTCCGAGCACTTCGACGCCACGTTGGATAGCAGCGTCCAATACCCTATGGGCGTAGTCCCGCAGCACCGAACTGTCTTGGGGATCTCGGCCAGCCAGTTCTTCGGGGATGGTTATCCGG
>JAGRHX010000637.1 GCA_020444775.1 Gammaproteobacteria bacterium | reverse complement strand
TCGGTGCTGTCGCGACATCTACGCTGTCGCGCTATCTGAAGAGTCTGACCCAGCGGGGCAGTCCTGTTGCGTTCATTCTGACAGGTCGTGACCGGGTGCTCGCATACCCCGGTATGGCCGACGGTCTGCCGGTTCCGACCAAGGCGGATGGTGCAGCCTTGCCTCTGATCACAGATATCGATGACGCCGTGCTCGCGGCCTTGTGGAGCGATGATCGACGCGAGCTCAGCGCGCTCGCCGAGCTTCGTCAGTCGCGCGGGCACTGGACCTGGGTCGCCGGCAGCAGCTTTGGATACTTCTATCGAACCCTGCGCGGCTATGGTGATGAGCCGTGGACGGTCGGCATCTACCTGCCGGGCGTGGAAACTCGACGGGAACGCTGGCTGGTGCGTGGCATCGCCATCGGTGGCGCGCTGTTGCTGGGCGTGGCGGCCTCGCTGGCAATGCTGATCGGACGTCGGCTGGGTCGACCGGTACTGCAGCTCGCCTCAATCGCCGAGCGTATCGAAAGACTGGACTTCGAGAGTGCGCGCGATCTGCCACGTGGACCGATCAAAGAGGTGAATCAAGCAATCTGCGCATTCGAGCGCACCGCCGTCGGGCTGTCGTTGTTCCAGTCCTATGTGCCGCGACCGGTTGCACGTCTGCTGCTGGAGCGCCACGGCAATCTGCAACCGGAGGAAATGACTGGCACGGTGCTTTTCGTCGACATCGTCGGATTCACCAGTCTGGCCGAGGCATTGCCACCGCGCCAGGTCGTGGCATTGCTGAACGAGTACTTCACCGCGATGTCGGAGATCATCAGCGCAAACAACGGCGTGATCACCCAGTTCCAGGGCGATGCCGTGCTTGCGACCTTCAATATTCCGCTGCGACTGTCGGGGCACGCGACAGCCGCCGTTAGGAGCGCGTTGCAGATCCTGTCGATGGTCTCCCAGAGGCTATTCTCGGGGCAGTCCGTGCACGTGCGGATCGGGATCAACACCGGACGCTTGACGGGCGGCAGCGTCGGGGCTGCGGGCCGGCTGAGCTACACGGTGCACGGCGACGCTGTGAATCTTGCCGCGAGGCTCGAGCAAATGAACAAGGAGTACGGAACCGTGATGCTGGTCAGTGAGTCGACCGTGGCCCTGATCGGAACGCTCGATTGCCTACGCAGGATCGGGCCAGTGAATGTTCGGGGTCGCAGTCGCCCGGTCGACATCTATGCGCTCGTTCCTACTCCCGATCTGCGTTCCGCCCTTCATCAAACAGACTGCATCGTAGCAGCCTCTTGAACCGGAGCAGGCGGGCGCGATGGCCTGGCCGCGTTGGCGATTACCGACGCTCGCTCCAGTGGAATCCGAGTCGCCTGCTGAAGACCCTGCCGAAGGGAATCGGGCAAGAATCCTGTAGGAACAACCTATCAACCAGGATCGGCGCGTCGCTATTGTTACCTCGTCAGGCAAGTACCTTGGTCCGACAGATGACCTGGGAAACGCCTACCAACGAAGAGTACCGAGGTGGAAAATGAGCAATACGATTGAAGGAAAGGTCGTCATCATAACCGGCGCCAGCAGCGGTATCGGCGAGGCGACGACGAGGCGCTTGCTAGCGTGTGGGGCCAAGGTGGTCATCGGTGCACGACGCGAGGAGAGATTGAAGGCACTGGTGGACTCTTTCTCCGACAGTCCGATCAGCTACCGGGTCGCCGACGTCACCAAGCCCGAGGACATGGAGAATCTGGCGAGTCTGGCACTGGACAGATATGGTCGCATCGACGTCATCTTCAACAATGCAGGCGTCATGCCGACCGCCAACCTCAGCGAGGCACGGCGCGACGAGTGGCGGATGATGCTGGATATCAACATCCTCGGTGTGCTCAACGGCATTGCCGCGGTTCTACCGACCATGAAGCAGCAAAAGGCCGGACATATCATTGCTACCGACTCGGTTGCCGGGCACGTGGTCTATCCAGCTTCGGCGGTCTACTGTGGAACCAAGTTCGCCGTGCGCGCGATCATGGAAGGCCTGCGTCAGGAAGAGCGCGAGAACAACATTCGCTCGACGATCATCTCGCCGGGTCTGGTGAATACCGAGCTGTATCGGACGATCGGCGACAAGGTGGCCGGAGAAGCGCTTCGCGACGCCGCGCAAACACCCGGCGTGGGCCTTTCACCTGACGATATCGCCGATGCGGTTGCGTATGCGATGGGCACGCCGCATACGGTCGCAGTGAGCGAGGTGGTGATCCGGCCGACGAACCAGATCATCTGAATCAGGCCGGCTCGTCGAACGATGTAGTGGTGTCGAGGGACGACGGCTGGCTGGCGCAAAGCGTGTGTTCAAGCGGACGCCAAGCTGACGCCAAGATGACGATTGGGTCGGCGACGCCTGGGTGGAAGACGACACGCCGCTCACTTTGCTTTGTTCAGGAGGCTGCTCATGGTGAACAGCGACCGAGATTCGACTGTCGGCTTCATCGGCCTTGGCATGATGGGCATCCACATGGCGATGAACATCATCCGTAAAGGACGTCCTCTCGTGGTCTACGATGTCGTGCCGGAGAGGTGCCAGCGTCTGGTGGACGAGGGCGCCAGGCTGGCGACGAGTCCGGAGGATGCGGCTCGTCAGGCGCGTACAGTGGTGCTGATGGTCGACACCACGGCTCAGGTCGAGGACGTCTTGTTCGGCCCGCAGGGTGTCGCCAGCGGTACGAGTCCCGGCGATCGCGTGATCTGCATGAGCACCGTCGACCCCATGACCATCAAGCGGCTTTGGAAGCGGCTGGCGGGGCACGGTGTAGGCCTGCTGGATTCTCCCGTGGCTGGCATGGAGAAGGGCGCGCGTGAGGGGACGCTGCGCGCCTACGTGGGGGGCGACGCGGACGATCTTGCCTATTGCCGACCGGTGCTCGAGACGATGGCCAGCACCATCGTTCATATAGGCCCCAGTGGACAGGGCCTTGCGATGAAGCTCGTCAACAACATGCTGTGTCAGGCTGGGTGGGTTGTCGCTTCCGAGGCCCTGGTGATGGGGGCCAAGGCCGGTATCGATCCGAAGCTGATGGTCGAGCTGATCGGCAACGCCACGGGCAACAGCGCGGCGTTTCAATATCTGGGACCTCGCTGGCTGGAACGAGATTTCGATGGGATCCGTCTGGATATCACCTACAAGGACATGCAGCACGAGATAGATCTCGGTAAATCGCTGGGGGTGCCGATGCTGATGGCCACGCAAGCGCAGCAGCTATACGAGATGGCTCGCTGCCAGGGTCTTGGCGACGAAGACGGCGTGGCCGTCATCAAGGTCTATGAGCAGCTGGCCGGATGGACAGCCAACGATGATTAGCGCGATTCGGGGACCGAAGTCATGCCGGCAGCACATCTATCGGTTCGGTGGCTGAGCCGTGTCGGCATCCTCCAGCACCATCGCCGCGCATTTCTCACCGATCATGATGCAGGGCACGTTGGTGTTGCCCGAGGGCATCGTCGGCATGATCGATGCGTCGGCGATCCGCAAGCCAATCAGTCCGCGGACCCGGAGTCGCTCGTCCACCACCGCCATGTCGTCCTGGCCCATTCGACAGGTGCCGACCATGTGATGGGTGATCTGGCCCGTTTCCCTGATGAACGCGAGGATTTCCTCATCGGTCTGGACGTGTGGGCCCGGCTGTAGCTCCTCGGCAATGGTTTCGGCTATGGGCGGTGATCCGATCAGCTCGCGGGCGCGGCGTACCGCGGCGATCGAGGTGATGCGGTCATTGGTGGTCTGCAGGAAGCGGAAGTTGATCGAGGGCGGATCGGCGGGGGACGCCGAGCGGATGTGGATGCTGCCAGTGCTCTCGGTGCGCTGCACGTGCGAATACATGAAGAAGCCTTCCACCGGCGACATGCGCCGGCTGCGCCCTTCGCGCATCTCGGTCATGTAGGGTGCCACCACCATCATGATGTCCGGGTTCTCGAGCTCGGGTCGCGAACGTGTGAAAACCCGTATCGTGCCAATACCCTGAGATATGAATCCCTGGCGGAACAGGGCAAAGCGCAGGATCTCCAGCATCAGACGCCAACCGCGGCCGCGCCTGGCAATGGAGATCCCCGGCCGGTTGAAGCGCCATTTGAGTATGGCACCGTAGTGGTCGCGCAGGCCTTCACCGACGCCGAGGAGCCCGTGGAACGGGGTGATCCCGTGTTGCATGAGCAGCCTCGGGTCACCGATCCCGGAGAGCTCGAGTAGCTTTGGCGTGTTGGCGGTCCCACATGACACGATGACCTCGCGCCTCGCCCGCGCTTCCTCGACCCTGCCGTTGCGTTCGTAACGCACCCCGACACAGCGCTTGCCCTCGAATACGAGGGCGCTCGCTTCGGCCCCGGAGAGTATCGTCATGTTCGAACGCTTGCGCGCCGGCGCCAGGTACTGGGTGGCCGTGCTCTGGCGCAGGCCGCGCTTGACGGTCTGCTGCGCCATGGCCACCCCTTCCTGCGTCGCCCCGCTGTAGTCGGCGTTGTAGGGGATCCCGGCGGACCTGGCCGATTCGATGAAGAGGTCGTAGAAAGGCGAGATCTTCGACGCCTCGTTCACTCGGATGGGCCCTGAGCGGCCACGATACTCATCGTCGCCGAGCTCGGTGCTCTCGAGCTGTTTCAAGAACGGCAGGACATCATCGAAGCTCCAGCCGCGGCAGCCCATCTGCGCCCAGGTGTCGTAGTCGAGTTGTTGGCCGCGGTTGTAGATCACGCCGTTGATCGCGCTCGATCCACCCAGGAGCTTGCCCCGCGGAACATAGATCTGGCGGTTCCCGTGGCCTTCGTGCGGCTCCGATTGGTAGCGCCAGTTGGCGACGGGATGGTCGACCAGAAACGCACTGCCGGCCGGCGGTAACGTCCAGATGTAGCGTTCGTTCTTGTCCCCGGCCTCGAGACACAGCACCTGGTGCCTGCCATCCTCGCTCAGACGGCCCGCTACCGCGCCGCCGGCGGAGCCCGAGCCGACCACGATGTAGTCAACGGTCATCATGGGTCATCGCCGCTCCTGCATGTTCGCGCCTGGCAACGCAGCGCACTGCGAGGCCGGTTCCGCGTGCCTGATTGTCGATCATCGTGATCATTCTGTGGGGGGAACCACCAGCCGCCAAGCGTCGGGGGCAAGAAGTCACGGCAAGAAGCGAGCCAGACATCAAGACGCTGGAACGCGAGGATGACTGTCTTCGTAGACGACAGTTCCGAGGAACATCTGTCCGTATTGGGGGCACTTTGGGGCCGCGCGACCGCCGGTTCAAGTCTGTTTGCGCGTCACCGCGTGCCATCGTGGTGATGGTCGAGCAGGCATCGGTATTGCAGGAAGGACGCGGACCGAAGGGCATCATGCGGATTCGACCCTGTCGTGGCCGCCGTTCGCAATGGGGTCCGCAATCAGGTTCAGGGCCAAGACGCGCCCGCCGGGTCGAGGGCGAGGCCCGCGGGCGCCGGCCAAGGGGCGACTTGATGGCGCATTTGATCGAGAATTGACGCGGTGAGGCGCGCAGCGGTCGGCGCAGCCGCAAGCGCGCGGTGGCGCGGGTCTGCGCGAGCCAGTTCTCGGCCGGTCGCTACTGCATCACCGCCATTCACCCCACGAGCTCGCCTGCGCCGTCACGGGTTGGCGGCATCCATCATTCATATCCCGGATCCAGGTAACCAGCATGAGCTACGAGACCATCATCTACGAAGAAGACGGCCCGATTGGGACGATCACGCTCAATCGTCCGGAAGACGGCAATATGTTCAATGTGACCATGTGCCACGAGCTGCGTGATTGCATCAATGCGATCCGGCGCGAGACACGGACGCGTGTCGTCATCCTGACCGGCGCGGGCGACCGGTTCTTCTGCATCGGCG
>JAGRHX010000636.1 GCA_020444775.1 Gammaproteobacteria bacterium | reverse complement strand
TCGGTGCTGGTGCCCCCCATGTCGAAGGTCAGCAGGTCCGGCGCCGCCATGCGTTGACCGAGGCGCTGCGCCGCGACCACTCCGGCGGCCGGTCCGGACACACAGGTGTTGACCGGCAAACGTCGCACGCTGGCCGGCGTCACGGTGCCGCCGTTGGACTGCATGATGCCGGGCACCACGTTCAGCCCCAGGTTTGCCAGCTGTTGCTCCAGCTTCGACAGATAGCCGTCCATGATCGGCCGCAACGCGGCGTTCACCACGGTGGTGCAGAAGCGCTCGTATTCGCGCATCTCGGCCAGCACCTCGTGCGAGACCGACACATAGACCTCGGGCCAGTTCGATTCGATGAGCTCACGTGCCCGACGCTCGTGGGCGGGGTTGGCGTAGCTGTGCAGGAAGCACACCGCCAGCGCGGTACAGCCCTGCTCGCGCAGCCGTATTGCACAGGCCAGCAACTGCTCGTGGTCCAGCGGTTCCAGCACGCCGCCCGTCTCGTCCAGACGCTCCCGTACCTCCAGGCGGTCCTCACGAGCGGCGATCGTGTCGGGCTTTTGCACATGCAGGTTGAACATGTGCGGGCGCCGTTGCCGGGCGAGTTCGAGCACATCGCGAAAGCCCGCGGTGGTGATCATCCCGGTGCGCGGCAGGCGGCCCTCGAGCAAGGCATTGGTGCCGAGCGTGGTGCCATGAGCTAGCCGCCGCACCGCGGCGGGCGGCAGCCGCAGCTCGTCCAGGAGCTGGTCCACACCATCGACGATGGCGCGCCACGGCGCCTCGGTGGAGGTCGCGAGCTTCAGATAATGAAACCGCTCACGACCGCGATCGAACAGCACCACGTCCGTGAACGTGCCGCCCGTGTCGATTCCGATCCAGACCTGTTGCTCGGACACGCGAGCTCCTCGTTCAAGGTATCCGTTGAAGTCAGCCCGCCCCTGGTCGACGCGGGCAAGGCCCGGGTGCGCCCACTCGGGGTCGAGACAAAACGTTATCCATCCAAGTTCGCCGGGTTTTCCGGGAGGTTCCGGCCAATTGTTACACCCATGTCATCGGACTCTGACCTAAGTAATTGTATTAATTTTGAAATAAGCGGTTTCTATGCTAGCGGGATGGGCATGTACCAGGTCAGGACCATGCACGCCATGACTGCCGCCGAACCCAAGCCGGGCGCCGATCCTCAAACGGGCGGCGAGCCGGCCGTCACACCGCCCGGCCGGATGGCCATGTCGCTGGCCCCTGCGCGGCCGCGACCGCCCACCGCGCAACCGGCCTTTAGTGTGCTGCACATCGAGAACCTCGGTGACGAGATGCGCGTGTACTGGCGTGATGGCCACGTCTCTCATTACCTGGCCGTCTGGCTGCGCGAGGCATGGCAACGACTGCAAACCAGCCGACGCGCCGCTCTGGATGCATCTCCCTTGCCGACCGTTCCACTCGCCAACGGCCGCTTCGACGCATTCTGCGAGCCCGATCGCATCCAAGTCCACGGGGTCCGACTGCTGGGGGAGGATCAGATCGAGCTGCGCTTCGCTCCCGAGGACTCGACTGCTTGCTTTCCCGTCGACTGGCTCAGGCAGCACAGCTACGACGACTGGAACCGACCGGCCGCTCCGCACCGCGGCTGGCCCGTCCCGTTCGAACCGCCGACCGCCGAGCTCGACGCATTGCTCGACGACCCGACGCAGACCCGGCGCTGGCTCGACCAGGCACGCGTCACGGGTATCGCACTGTTGCGCAACCTACCCTGCGATCATGGCCTGGCCAGACACGTGTGCAGGCACCTGGGGCTCGGTGACAGCCACGATCTCGAGTTCCCGTCCACACCCGACACGGCTGCCCGCCCCGCACTGCCGCCGACCAGCCGCACCCTGCACGCCTACCGCCGGCCCGTGCCCGGCTGGCTGGCGATGCACGTTCAGGCGCTCGCCGACGACACGGCCAGCCTGTACCTGGTCGACGGCGCCCAGGCCGCCAGTGAGCTCAAGGCGCAGTGTCCCGCGTACTTCGAGATCCTCTGCCGACACCCGGTGCCGTATGCCGGCGCGGACAATCAGGCCAGCTACCGCTCGCACCATCGCATCATCGAGACCGGCCCACGCGGCGAGCCACGGGTCATCTGCCACGCGCCGGACCAGATGACGGATCTGGATCTGAGCCCGAACATCATGCGTGATTTCTACCGCGCCTATCGCCGCTGGCAGGCCGTGGTCCGACGCAAGCAGATCGCGGTGCGGATCGAGGCCGGCGATCTGTGGCTCATCGACAATCACCGTGTCCTGCACGCGGCGCTCGGCTCGAGCCGACTGGACTACCAGGGCATCGCCGCCGACAGGCTGGACGCGCGGATCCGCGCGCTGGACGAACAGGCCCGGCGCTGATCCCGCGCCACGCTGATTCTGCCGACACTGATGCCGCCAGGGGCTGAGTGCTAGGCGCGGAGCCCGAGCACCCGGCCCGGCGCCAGGCGACCATCGTAAATGGCACCGTCACAGTGACCGGATCGCCGTCCGTCCTGGCTTATGCTGTCCCGCTTGTGGTGAGATACCCCTCTAACCGCTAGGCAGGTGCACGGCATGAAGTTTGGTTGGCTGACACTCGCACTGTCGCCCTCTCCGGAGGAAGACGCGCTTCGCATCGAGCAGCAGATCGAGCAGGTCTGCTTCGCCGAGAGGCTCGGTTTTCATGACGTCTGGCTGACCGAGCACTACTTCACCGGCGAGAGCGTCTACAACGACGCGATACTGTTCGCCACGGCCCTGGCCATGCGCACCGAGCGCATCCGGCTCGGCTTCGCGGTGGTGCAGATGCCCTTTCATCACCCGGTTCGCCTGGCTACCCAGCTCGCCCTGCTCGACAACCTGAGCAAGGGTCGTATCGACGTCGGGGTCGGACGCGGCACGGTCTACAACGAATACGAGTTCGTCGGCTTCGGTCTGCGCAGCAACGACAGCCGCGCGCGGATGGAGGAAAGCCTTGAGGTGCTGCGCAACGCCTGGCGAGGCGAGCCGTTCAGCCATCACGGCGAGTACTACCGGCTGGAGATGCCGGCACTGCGGCCCAAGCCCTATCAATCGCCGCACCCACCGCTGTGGCGCAGCGTGATCTCACCTGCCTCGTTCACCGAGTGCGGCCGCGCCGGCGTGCCGATCCTCACCGCCCGGCTGTCCGAGGAGCGGGTGCGTGAACGCTGGGCGACCTACGCCGAGGCGCTCGAGGCCGGCGGACACGATGATCAGACCCGCGCGCGTCTGCTCGCCGACGCGGCGCTTTGGCGCAACGTCTATGTCGCGGACAGCGACGCGCAGGCCGAGGACGAGCTGTCCGAGCTGCTGTTGGAGACACGCCGTCACATGATGCACGTGCGCGAGGCCTACAACCCACCCGACTTCCAGATCGAGCCGGTCATGCTCAATGCCTGGACCGATCCGGGCGTCGACGAGGCTACCGCCCTGGATTACGTGCTGCAGACCGGCTCGCTGTACGGCGGCGTGGACCGGGTACGCGAGCAGGTGGCGGCGCTAGGTGATGCCGGCGTTCGACATCTCCTCTGCCAGACCGGTTTCGGCGCCATGGATCACCAGCGCAACCTCGACTCGATGCGCCGCTTCGGCGAGCAGGTGATGCCGGCCTTCGCCGACGCCTGACGCGTCTCGGCGCGGCGAGTACACCGGCGAATGCCCTGGCAAGTACATTGGCGCCTTCCGGATCCGCCGCGGGGCTTGTCGCGCCCCTGATCGCGGGCGAGGATAGGTACCCGCCACAGTCATACCGCGAGCGACGATCCTCATGGCCACACCACTGCCCAAGAATCTCAACGAGCTCACCGCAACCGAGGCGGCGCACGAGATCGCCCAGGGACGCATCAAGGCGGAAGCCCTGGTCCGAGCCTGTCTGCGACGGATCGGCGAGCGCGAGCCGGACGTCGCGGCCTGGGCCTATATGAACCGTGCCCAGGCCATCGAAGCCGCTCGTCAGGCCGACGAATCCCCGTCCCGACGTTTCAAGGGTATCCCGGTCGGATTCAAGGACATCATCGACACCGCGGACATGCCGACCACCTACGGCTCCCCCATCTACCGTGACCATCGGCCGTTCGCCGACGCGGTGTGCGTGGCCAGCACCCGTCGGGCCGGTGGTATCGCGCTGGGCAAGACCGTGACCACCGAGTTCGCCTCACGTTTCCCCGGCCCGACCCGCAACCCGCACAGTCCCGCCCACACGCCGGGTGGCTCGTCCAGCGGCTCGGCGGCCGCGGTGGCCGACAAGATGGTGCCCCTGGCGATCGGCACCCAGACCGCCGGCTCGGTGATACGCCCGGCCTCGTTCTGCGGCGTGTACGGCTACAAGGCCAGCTTCGGGCTGCTCAGCTTCGCCGGCGTCAAGCACTTCTCCGAAAGCGTCGACACGCTCGGCTTGATGGCGCGCTCGCTCGAGGACATCGCGCTGTATCGGAACGTGCTGCTGGGGATGAATCACCACGACATCCACGAGCTCGGCACTCCGCCACGGCTGGGCTATTGCCGAACGCATCTGTGGCAACAGGCGGACGAGTCGACCCAGAACCTGCTCGACGAGGCCGCCAGTCGTCTGTCTGGGGCCGGCGCCCAGGTCGAGGACTTCGAGCTGCCGGTCGAGTTCGACCAGAGCGAGGATCTGCATCGGCGCATCACCATGCTCGAGGGCCGCAACAACCTCACCTTCGAGCGCTCATACAGCTACGACAATCTGTCCGCGTCGGCGCAGTCCCAGATTGCCGGCGGCGATGATATCGAATACACACAATACATCGTCGACCAGCGCACCGCCGCGCAGCTCAGGGTGACCCTGGCCGCGCGTATGGAAGGTTTCGATGCGCTGATCACGGCCAGCGCGCCGGGCGAGGCGCCGTCGGGTCTCAGCTACACCGGCGCGACCCACTTCAACTACCTGTGGACACTGATGCACACCCCGGCAGTGACCATACCGGCCTTCTCCGGGCCGTCCGGGTTGCCCGTCGGCCTGCAGGTGATCGCCCCACAGTGGCAGGACGACCGCGCACTCGCGGTCGCCGCCTGGATAAGCAGCAAGCTGCTGTGACCGAGGTCCGGTGGCTCGCGGCTTGCGGGCCACCGGGCAACACGACCGACGGCGACCTCGGGATCACCCCGGGTCATCCCGGGACCTCAATCAGTCACAGATGCGTCGCAGACGGGCGCTGTCGCTCTCGTCGTCGATCACGAGCTCACCACCGAGTCCCGCGAGGATCTCGGCGCAGGTGCGCTTGATCCGGACCTGGCGGGCCTCGGCGCTGACGTGCACGCCCACCGCCCGTGGTAGCTCGTTCGGTGCCACGTAGTCCTCGACCGCGTCGAAGCCGGCGCTGATCGATCCCAGCTCGACCCGGTCCAGCGCCACGTCACGCGCGTCGGTGAGCACATCCACACCCAAAGCATCGCCGCTCTGCGCGCTCAGCTCACCGACCCCGGCGCGCACCAGCAGCACGTTCTCGGAGCCGGCGAAGGTGTAGCCGCGGGCACGGGCACCGCCATAACCCGGCAGGGTGGCCGCCGGATGCGACCTTGCCTGGCTGTAGTCACCGCAATCACTGGAGCCCGCGGCTCCCAGGTTGTGCACCTGTCCGGCATGGGTACGATGCAACAGCACGTTGCGCGCGGCGTCCATCTTGAAGGCGATCACACCCTTGTTCACATGGAACATCGAATCGCCGTTGCACAGATAGCCCTGGCCGTCACCACCCACCAGACTCTCCAGGGTCTCGAAGCCGGGCTCGGCCTCCACCCAGCGCAACACATCGGCGGTGATATTGAGTCGACTCATGTCCAGCGGTGTTCCCGCGAACTCACCGGCCAGGTGAGCCTTGGCGACGAAGGCCTGGGCGTTGGCGACCGGGTTACCCAGATACAAGGCCTCACTCTCGGTCAGGCTGGAGATGGTCACCGGCGTGCCACTGAGCGGATGCCGGTTGCGCACCTGGAACACGGCCCCGACCGGGTCGATGACCGGCTTGCCACCCTGCGCCAGCGCCACCACCTCGTTGATGGCGCCCACGTGGTCCTCGACACTGACACGCGTGAGAACGATATTGCGCGCGGCAAAGGAGCTGATCCCGTCCGGTCGGCTCGGGAAACCATCCACGGCTACGCCGGATCGATTGACCAGATAGCCGTAGGCATTGCCGTCGATCACGCCGTGCTGATTGTGGAACAGCGCGAACGCCTCGGGGTGGGTGACGGGATCAATCTGCGCGCGACCGGACACCATGTGCGGATTGGCGATGATGTCCTCGTAGACGGCATTGACCGAGGCCCGCAGGCCGGAGCGGATGTCGTCTACGCCAAGGCTCACACCGTTCACGTCCAGACGTGTCGTCGAACCGACGCGGTGCAGATATTCGACATAGGGCTTTATGAATTGCGCGGAAGAGAACGTGCCGAGCACGGGCACGTCCTTGCGATTGCGCGCGCTGGAGCGCTCGATGAGCAGACCACGTACACCGTTCAACGCGACCGCAGCCACCTCGAAATCGACGAAGTCGACGTTGTGGATGCGGACGTTGACGTTGTCGTTGCCATGGATACCGTGGTGGGCGCTGCGTCCGATGGTCCCGTTCTTGATCACGACGTTTCGGGCCGATGCCATCGCGGCGCCGAAATCAGCTGGTCCCTGGCCCGGCTTGAAGGGCTGCTCGGCGAGTTCGATGACCGAGAAGAAGCGCTGCAGTAGCGCGTGCTCGGCGCTCTGCTCGATGGTGTGACCGTTCAGATCCAGCACCACACCATCGGCGGTGATGACGATTGCGGCGAAGAACCCCAGGCCGAATCCGGAGGGATCGTAGCGCGCGTCCATCGGCCCGCCGGGCTGGAAGTCGACCGGGTCACGGACGAACTGGGTGGGCATCGGCCGGCTTGCCTGGTAGGCGTCGATGGGCAGGCTGAGGCCCAGCGATTGCGCCACATCCATCGGCATCTCGCCGCTGGCCATGGCCTCAGTCATGGTCGCTATGGAATTCGGATTGAAGCTGATGTCCTCGACCAGCCGGTAGTATCCAGGCTTGTCGATGATGTAGGTGCCACAGCGAAAATCCGCTTGGGCGATGTCGATCACCTCAGGGCGTCCCCGACGGTGATGGCCGGGGCGCTGATGCCCACCGCGCTGCGCCTCGTGCGCAGCGTTCTCGTCAGCGTGTTGCGCGGCGCCGGACGGCGGCTCGGCGCGTGCGCCGGCAGGCTCCGGAATCAGCACGCTGACGACCGTCAAGGCCATCACGCCAAGCGCGGACAAGAACCAAGAGGCGGGTACGAAACGGGTCCGGCGGGGCCGGACAAGGCGCGCACCAACAGGCGACAAGGCCCGGGTAGCGCGCGCCGGATTCACTCGTTCAGCGCAATGCATGGCGCAGCTCTCCAACTGGTCGAAGGGGCCTCATCTTC
>JAGRHX010000635.1 GCA_020444775.1 Gammaproteobacteria bacterium | reverse complement strand
CGGCGAGCGAGGAATTGCCGTTGCCGCGACTGCTGCGGTTGTCTCTGTTCCAGGTATCGGTCGGTCTGGCCCTTGTGCTGCTGAACGGCACCTTGAATCGCGTGATGATCGTCGAGCTGGGCGTTCCCTCCTGGCTGGTCGCCTTGATGGTCTCCCTTCCATTGCTGTTCGCACCATTGCGTGCGCTGATCGGTCATCGATCCGATCAGCATCGTTCCTTCCTGGGCTGGCGGCGCGTGCCCTATCTCTGGATCGGTTCCCTGCTGCAGTTCGGCGGGCTTGCCATAATGCCGTTCGCGCTGCTGGTGCTGTCTGGCGACACGCACGGCCCGGTATGGTACGGGCACGTGGGAGCGGCGCTCGCCTTCTTGCTGTGCGGCGCCGGTTTACACACCACACAGACCGCCGGCCTGGCTCTGGCAACCGATCTGGCGCCCGCGCATACCCGACCCCGCGTGGTTGCATTGCTATACGTGATGTTGCTTTCGGGCATGCTCGTCAGCTCGCTGCTGTTGGGCAAGCTGCTTGCGGAGTTCAGTCCGCTGCGACTCATCCAGGTCGTTCAGGGCGCCGCGCTCGCCACCATCCTCATGAACCTGGTGGCCTTGTGGAAGCAAGAGCCGAGGTCGCCGGCAATGACTCGACACGATCGACCCTCGGCGATCTTCAGGGACTGCTGGCGCGAGTTCACGGCCAAGCATGGCGCGCGCAGATTGCTGCTCGCGCTGGGACTCGGAACGGCTGGCTTCAGCATGCAGGACATCCTGCTGGAGCCTTATGGCGGCCAGGTGCTGAATCTGTCGGTGCGACAGACGACCCTGCTCACCGCATTGCTTGCCGCCGGTTCTCTCGCCGCCTTCGGCTTTGCTGCGTACCGGCTCGGGCGAGGCGGCAACAAGTTCAGGCTCGCCGGGACCGGGATTGTCATCGGCATCTGGGCATTTGCCGCGGTGCTGCTGGCCGCTCCGTTCGGCTCGCCCTTGCTGTTCTATGTAGGCACTGCGTTGATCGGTTTTGGCGGCGGACTGTTCTCGGTCTCGATGCTGCTCGGTGCGATGGTCATGGGACGTGGCCATGCCAATGGCCTGGCACTGGGCGCGTGGGGCGCAGTGAATGCCACGGCGGCCGGTGTTGCCATCACCGCGGGTGGCGTGCTGCGTGACAGCGTGTCGGCGCTGGCCATGAGCGGTGTTCTCGGCCCCGCGCTGACTGGACCGGCTGTGGGTTACGGCTTCGTGTATCAGCTCGAGATCGTGCTGTTGTTTGCGAGCCTTGTCGCGGTCGGGCCACTGGTGCGCCCTGACCATGCCGGAGCCAGCGCGGCGGGTGAGCGCATGGCGCTGGCGGAGTTTCCGAGTTGAGCCTGACCGGTTGTCGCCTGCGCCATCGCCGAGCCGGGATTCGTGCAGTCACCGGCCGGCGAGATGGGAATACGACGACACGAGCGCATGAGGCAATCGTGTTCGCCGCGGATCAACACACGGAGTCTTCGCCGTCGGCTACGACGGTGCCAGAGACTTCGATTTCGTGGGTATGAGGAGGGGAAGATGGAGACAGGTTCGATCACGACGTATATGGACGTCGCACAGGTGGTGCTCTACGCGTTCTGGATCTTCTTCGCCGGGCTCATCTATTACCTGCATCGCGAGAACAAGCGTGAGGGCTATCCGCTCGAGTCCGATCTGACCGAGCTCAGTGGTGGACGCATCGTGGTGGAGGGCTTCCCGCCAGTGCCCCCGCCGAAGTCCTATCGTCTGCACGATGGCAGCATCGTGCAGAAGCCCGATCACAAGGTCGACACGCGACTGTTGCGTGCGCTACCGGTAGCGCCCTGGCCTGGCGCACCCCTGCAGCCCACCGGCAACCCGATGCTCGATGGCGTGGGGCCTGGCGCTTACGCGCAGCGGGCTGACGTGCCAGACCTCACGCCGGAAGGCGAGCCGAAGATCCTGCCGCTGCGCGCGCTCTCGGCATTCGCCCTGGACGAACGTGATCCGGACCCACGTGGCATGGCCGTGGTCGCGGTCGATGGCGGCGCTGCTGGAGAGGTCTGCGACGTGTGGATCGACCAATCCGAGCTGTTGATCCGTTATCTGGAGGTACGCTTGCCGTCGTCCGAAACGGAGCAACGGGTGCTTCTGCCGCTCAACTTCGCGCGTGTAGATGGTCGCCGCCGTCGGGTGCTCGTCGATGCGATCACAGCGGCACAGTTCTCTCAGGTCCCGGCATTGCGCCAGCCAGACCGGATCACCTTCCTCGAGGAGGAGCGGATCGTCGCTTACTTTGGTGGTGGCAAGCTGTACGCGTGGCCGGGCCGCGTGGAGTCGCTGCTATGAACGAGCACGACTTCGAGCCGGTACGAGGCTTGCCGCGACTTCTGCCTCGGGGTGAGCATCTGATCTGGCAGGGCTCGCCGAGCTGGTGGCTGGTCGCCACGCGTGTTTTTCGAATCCACTGGATTGCGCTGTACTTCCTTGTGTTGATTCTCTGGCGGGCGATCGAGACCCAGCGCTCGGTCGGCCAGCTCGGCACCACCTTGGATACGTGCGCGACGCCGCTGCTGCTCGCGGCCCTGGGCCTGGGTCTCATCGCGGGCATTGCCTGGCTGTTCACGGCGACCACGGTGTTCACCGTGACCAGCAAGCGACTGGTGCTGCGTCAGGGCATTGCGGTCCCGACCACGACCAATCTGCCGTTCGCGAGCATCGAGGCCGCGCGTCTGCGCGCGGATTCGAGGGGCACGGGCGACATCGCCTTGCAGTGCGTGGCCGGTCAACGCGTTTCCTGGTTGCTGCTGTGGCCATGGGTGCGACCCTGGCACTTCAGCCACCCGCAACCGTCGTTGCGTGGTCTTTCGTCGGCGGCCGAGGTCGGTGCTTTGATCGGCGACGCGATGCGCACGAACGAAGCTCAGACAACGGCCGGCAGAGCGACTACCGCCGATACGGCTCCCGCCCCGGCAGCTGGCGCGGTCCGGGCCGCGGCGAGCCCGTGCCGTGCGGTGCACGAGCCCGCCGCCAGCAGCGGGCTGGTGATGCAGCCATGAGCAGCAGCCACCCTCACATCGGCCCCAGTCCGATCATGCTCGTCGCTGCAGGCTGCCTGGTCGTGCTGGCGCTGCTGGCGGCGCTGCTGCATGGCAATCGGCCGTCGGCGCCGTCGTTGGTAGCCGTGACCGGTAGCGACCGTGATCCGTCAGCGTCCGCCGTGCAGCAGACGCTGGCGCTTCGATTCGTGGACCGAGAGGACGGCGCTGTCGTCGTGCTCACCGGCAACGGCGAGCGGGTGGTCAGCGTGCTGCCAGCGGGCGGCAGCGGTTTCGTGCGAGGCGTGCTGCGTAGTCTGGCTCGTGAGAGACGTCTGCAGGCCCGGCCCGCGGGGACCCCATTGACGCTCGGCCGTGCGCGCAGCGGTGAGCTGATGCTCATCGATCCGACCACACGGCAGACGGTCGTGCTCGACGCGTTCGGGCAGACCAATGCCAGCGAGTTTGCCCGCCTGCTGGAACGTGCCGGTGAGCTGGCCGGGATACCGACGGATGGCGAGCGCCAGGGCGCGCGCGCCGAGGGCGGGCGCAACAACCGTGGTAGCACTTGAGGAGAACATCATGAGCAGCATAGTGGCCGAGCATGATTCAGATATCACCAGAGGTCTTGCCAGCCGGGAGAGCCTGCTTACACCGAGGTTCTACACCACCGACTTCGAGGCGATGGACCGCATAGACGTGGCGCCCATCCGGTCTGATTTCGACTCGCTGATAGCGGAGCTGAAGGCCGACGAGAACCGTGACCACTTCGACCGGTCGGGTGACGGGCATGCGTTCGATCCGGCATCCCTGACACCCGAGCTGCGGCAGGAGTTCATCGATTTCCTGACCAGCTCGATTACCGCAGAGTTCTCGGGGTGCGTGCTTTACGCCGAGATCAAGAAGCGTGTCAGCAATCCCGACGTGCGTGACCTGATGGGGCTGATGGCGCGCGACGAATCCCGACATGCCGGCTTCATCAACAAGGCCCTGAAGGACTTCGGTCTGGGCGTCGACCTGGGGTTGCTGCGCCGATCCAAGAAGTACACGTTCTTCAGGCCGAAGTTCATCTTCTACGCCACCTATCTGTCGGAGAAGATCGGCTACGCACGCTACATCACCATCTACCGTCAGATAGAACGCAATCCGGAACTCTGCTTCCATCCCATCTTCAACTGGTTCGAACGTTGGTGCAATGACGAGTTCCGTCACGGCGAGGCCTTCGCGCTGCTGATGCGGGCCAATCCCGAGCTGCTACGCGGACACAACAAGCTCTGGATCCGTTTCTTCCTGGTTGCCGTCTACGCGACGATGTACGTGCGTGACCACAGTCGCGTCGAGCTGCACCGGGCGCTGCGTTTCGACCCTACCGAGTATGATCATCGCGTGTTCCAGATCACGTCACAGTGCACCCGTCAGGTGTTTCCGTTCACGCTCGATACCGACAATCCAAGGTTCAAGCGTGCGCTGGAGCAGCTTCGTCATGCCATGCAGATGGCAGAGGAGGCCAGGCGCCGAGGTGGAGTTGGAGGCTTGTTGAAGCGGTTGGGTCATGGCGCCATGGGTGCTATCGCCTTCGCCCGGCTCTACTGTCTGCCGGTGGTGCGTAACGAGCTCCCTGAGCGCATACGCACGCGCCCGGCCTGGTAGCGTCGACCTGCTGTGATGACGCATATCGCACTCGGGCTGTTGAGCGCCGTGCTGATCTGGTGGCTGGGCACGGCGACAGTGCTGTTCCTGGACACGCTGCCACGCAGAACTCACGCCATCACCATCGTCGGTGCCACGCTGCTGGCCTTGGTGGCAGTCACCTGCGTCATCGCTACTCGAGACCATACGACTGCGGGCGCAGCCCATCTGGCTTTTGCATCGGTGATAGTCATCTGGGGCTGGCTGGAGCTGAGCTATTACCTGGGCTTCGTCACCGGTGTGCATGCCAGACCTTGTCCGCCGCACTGTCCGGCAGCGCGTCGCTTCGCGCTGGCGATTGGTGCCAGTCTGTTCCACGAACTGGCCGTGGTCTGCGTCTCGATGCTGGTGATCGTCATGACGTGGAATGCGCCGAATCCGGTGGCCGGCTGGTGCATCCTCGCGCTCTGGCTGATGCGTTGGAGCACGAAGCTGAATCTGTTTCTCGGGATGCCGCACTTCCAGGTGAGCTGGTTGCCGGAGCATCTCAGATTCCTCGGCAGCTATGTTCGCCAACGCGCGTGCAATCCGCTGCTGCCATTCTCGGTGCTGGTGCCGGCCGCGATTGCGGTCAGCCTGCTCGTGCACGCCTCGGGCCCCGAGCTCGCGCCATTCGAGCGGTCGGGTCGGGCTCTCGTCGGCGCGTTGCTATTGCTTGGCGTGCTCGAGCACGGCTTCCTGGCGTTCTCCGGTGCCGAGCGCGCGCTGTGGGGTTGGGTGGCCCGCGGCGATAGGAGCACGTAGCAGCAGGAAGATGACGCGCGGTGCCGCCGATGCGAGTCGCCGTGTTGCCAGCACGCGGCGCTTGCAGCTGACTCGATATGGTTATGGATCACGAAATTTCGGGGGAAGGGTATGGACTATCAGGCATTCTTCGACGAGCAGCTCGAGAGCCTTCGTGCGCAGGGCAACTACCGTACTTTTGCCGATCTGGAGCGTCGTGCGGGCGCTTTCCCGATGGCCCGCTGTCACGGAATGAGCGGGCGCGACGAGGTCACGGTGTGGTGCTCCAATGACTATCTCGGCATGGGGCAGCATCCGTCCGTGCTCGGGGCGATGCACGAGGCGCTGGACCGCTGCGGCGCCGGCGCTGGCGGCACCCGTAACATCTCCGGCACCAACCACTATCACGTGCTGCTCGAGCAGGAGCTGGCGGCGCTGCACGGCAAGGAGGCGAGTCTGCTGTTCACCTCGGGCTATGTCTCGAACTGGGCTTCGTTGGCGACACTGGCCTCGCGTTTGCCCGACTGTGTCGTGCTCTCTGACTCTCACAATCACGCGTCGATGATCGAGGGTATCCGTCACAGTCGTGCGGAGAAGGTCGTGTATGCACACAATGACCCGGTGGATCTCGCTCGCCAGCTCGAGAGGCTCGACCCCGCTCGGCCGAAGATCGTGGCATTCGAGTCGGTGTATTCGATGGACGGAGATGTCGCGCCCATTGCACAGCTGTGCGATGTTGCCGAGCGCCATGGTGCGATGACCTATCTGGACGAGGTGCACGCGGTCGGCTTGTACGGCCCATCTGGCGGAGGTGTCTCCGAGCGAGATGGTGTTGCGCAGCGGCTGACGGTTATCGAAGGAACGCTGGCGAAGGCCTTCGGGGTCATGGGTGGATACATCGCCGCGTCCGCCGCCTTGTGTGACTTCATCCGCAGCTTTGCGTCGGGTTTCATCTTCACCACCGCGCTGCCACCGGCCGTGGCGGCCGGTGCGCTCGCTGGTGTACGGCACCTCAAGCAAAGTGACAGCGAACGTCGGTTGCAGCGCGAGCGGGTGGCGCGGGTACGCGACCAGCTCGACCGAATCGGTATCCCGCACCTGTCCAATCCCAGTCATATCGTGCCGGTCATGGTGCGCGATCCGGTGCTCTGCAAGGAGGTCTCGGACAGACTTCTGTCCCAGTATGGAATCTACGTGCAACCGATCAACTATCCCACGGTGCCGGTCGGTACCGAGCGACTACGGATCACGCCGTCGCCGCTACACAGCGATGCCGATGTCGAACATCTCATAGCGGCTATAGACCAGATCTGGCAGGAGCTTCGTCTGCACCGGGTCGGGCGGATAGCAGCGTGAGCACGGGTATGTCAGGTTCGATGCAATACCCGTTCTCGGCCATCGTCGGTCAGGACGAGATGAGACAGGCGTTGCTGTGTGTAGCCGTCGATCCGAGCATTGGTGGCGTGCTGGTGCTCGGCGACCGAGGCACCGGCAAGTCGACCGCGGTGCGGGCGATGGCGTCACTGCTGCCCAAGATGGCGGTGGTCAAGGGTTGCCCGTACAACTGCGCACCGGGAGAGCATGAGCACGATTGCGCCGGCTGCGATGACGCCAGCTGCGGCGACCGGCGCATCACGGCGAAAGTGCCGGTGCCGGTGGTGGACCTGCCGCTCGGTGCCACCGAAGACCGTGTGGTGGGGGCGCTGGACCTGGAGCGCGCTTTGACCCGAGGGGAGAAGCATTTCGAGCCGGGGCTGCTGGCGCGGGCCAATCGCGGATTCCTGTACATAGACGAGGTCAATCTACTCGAGGACCACCTCATAGATACCTTGCTCGACGTCGCCGCCTCGGGTGAGAACGTGGTCGAGCGTGAGGGTCTGAGCGTGCGTCACCCAGCCCGATTCGTGCTGGTCGGTAGCGGCAATCCGGAGGAAGGCGAGCTACGCCCGCAGTTGCTCGACCGCTTCGGGCTGGCGGTGTATGTGCGCACGCCCGATAGCGTTGCGGAGCGGGTCGAGATCGTGAAACGCCGGGACGCCTTCGAGCGTGATCGCTGCGGATTCACCGGGCGTTGGCGGCGCAGCGATGCCCAGCTGCGAAGGCGTATCGAGGCGGCACGTGCGCGGCTGTCGACGGTCCAGGTGAACGACCAGGCGCTGGAGTGCGCCGCCGCGCTGTGCCTGGCCGTGGGCACCGATGGCCTGCGGGGTGAGCTCACCCTGATCCGGGCCGGACGCGCCCTGTGTGCGCTCGAGGGCGAGCGCAGCCTGGAGCGCTCACATCTGCGACGCGTCGCGGTTCCCGCGTTGCGTCACCGGCTGCGACGTAATCCCCTGGACGACGCCGATTCGCATTCGCGCGTCGAACGCGCACTGGACGAGGTGCTTGGCATTGCTGCCGCTGCCTGAGCGGGTCGCTCTCGAAGGGACCGCGGTCGATGTCCGTGAACCCGGCGCCGCGGCGCTGGTGGCAGGCCTGTTCGCTTTGGCTCCGGCGGCGTTCGGCGGCATTCGTCTACGTGCCAGCCCCGGCGCCGAGCGCGACCGCTGGCTCTCGACGTTTCGCGCCACGCTCGGCGTGAAGCGGCCCTGGATCCAACTGCCCGCCCAGGTCGATGACGGCCGTTTGTTGGGTGGGCTCGATCTCACGGCGACACTGGCGGTGGGTAGACCGATAGAGAGTCCCGGGTTGCTTGCCGAGGCCGATGATGGCGTGCTGGTGGTGTCCATGGCGGAGCGGATGAGCCGGATGACCTGCGCGCATCTGTGCCAGACGATGGATCGCGGTGCGGTGCAGCTGGCACGCGATGGCTTGCACGGGCTGCGTTCGGCCCGCATTGCGCTGATTGCCCTGGACGAGGGGCTGGATGAGGATGAAGCGCTGGCGCAGCCGCTGCAGGAGAGGCTCGCTTTTCACGTGGATCTGCGTGGCCCGGTCGCGCCTGATGTCGATCAGCTGCGCGAAGCCTTGGGTCTGACGGCGGTCTGCGCGCATGGCGCGGCCGAGGGTCTGACCGACTGCCGGGAATCCATCGACTCGGTGACGATAGACGAGGACGCGATTGCCGCGCTGTGCGCTTGTGCGCAGTCGCTGGGGCTGTCGTCGTTGCGCATTGCTGCCCACGCGGTGCTCGCGGCCAGGGCATCCGCGGCCCTGTGCGGACGCGGTGTGGTGTCGGAGGTCGATCTCGGCATCGCAGCCTCCCTGGTGCTGGCGCCACGTGCCGAGCTGTTGCCTACACAGCCGCCGGACGCGGGCGAGCCGGCGTCGTCGGCGCGACAATCGGAGCCGGTGCCGCAGAGCTGCGCCGAGCCGCCCACCACGCATGCCGAGGACCACTGTCCAGCGCGCGGCGACGGTGGCAGCGGCGACTCGCTCGAGCAACGCGTGGTGAACGTCGCCCGCGCGCACATTCCGGAAGGCCTGCTGCAGCGCTTGCGTCACGTAGATCGGAGTGGACGTGTCCCGCCTGGCGCGGGGGGACGTTCTTGCGCGCTGCATCTGGCGGCCGGCCGAGGTCGTCCATCACGCACGCAGTCGGGACGTCCCGGTGCCGGCAACCGGCTGGACTTGGTCGCGACGCTGTGCGCGGCAGCGCCCTGGCAGCGGCTTCGCGCGCAGACCAATGGCACGCCGTCCGAGGCTGGGGTGCGACGCGTGGCGATACGCGGTTCGGACTTACGCGTGACGCGCTTCAAGCGTCGCTCACCGGGGGCCACGGTGTTCATTGTCGATGCCTCTGGTTCCACCGCCGCCCAGCGTCTGGCCGAGGCGAAGGGGGCGGTCGAGCTGCTGCTGGCCGATTGTTATGTGCGGCGTGACATGGTCGCGATGATCGCGTTTCGTGGCCAGCAGGCCGAACGGGTGCTGGAACCCACACGTTCGCTTACCCGCGCCCGACGCTTGCTCGCCGGCTTGCCCGGTGGCGGTGGCACACCGCTCGCAGCAGCGGTGGAGGCCGGGCAGCGGCTCGCATCCGATCTGCAGCGGCGGGGTGTGGTGCCGAGCCTGGTGTTTCTCACCGATGCCCGTGCCAACGTGACGCGAGACGGCAAAGCCGGTCGCGAGCAGGCGCGTGTCGATGCGCACAGAGCCGCGCGTGTGCTCGGTCAATGCGGTTTCGGGACACTACTGGTCGATACCGCGGCGCGTCCGTCGGTGCTTGCACGGGAGCTGGCGGGGTCAATGAACGGTGACTATCTGCCGATGCCTCATGCTTGCGCGACACGTATCTGCGAAGCCGCTCAGGCCTTGCGCGCAAGCCTGTCCGTCGATGGCGCGGACCGCGCTCGGTGACCGCCAGGGACGGCAGATGCGGACTGGCCAGCGGCGTTTCACGCAGGTGAACGGCGGACGCCGCGAGGCTGATTCGTCTCCTCACATGCATCGCGAGCGGCGCCGGGTTGGTGGGCAGACGTGGCATCTGCAGATCCTCGGCGAGGGGCCGCCGGTCCTGATGCTACACGGCTGTGGCGCGTCGGCCGATAGCTGGCGGGGTCTCGCGCGGCTACTGGCCGACCAGTTCGAGATCATCTGTCCGGACCTGCCCGGGCACGGGCTCAGCGCGGCCGCGAACGCCGCTCCGTCGCTCGACGAGCTGAGCCTGAGGACAATGGATCTGCTCGGTTCACTGGCCGTGACGCCATGCATGCTCGTCGGCCATTCGGCGGGCGCCGCGATCGCCTTGAACCTCTGCCTGCGCAGTCATCTGCAGCCACGGGCGGTGGTCAGCATCAACGGCGCCTTGCGTCCGTTGCAAGGGGTTGCCGGCAGCGTGTGCTCGCCGCTCGCCAGGGCCATTGCGCAAAGCAGGAGCCTTGCCCGGTTGTGCGCGAGCATCGCGAGCACCGGTCCGGTGCTCGATCGATTGCTGCGTAGTACCGGCTCGCAGGTCGACGAGGAGTCCAGACGCATTTACGCCGCGCTCGTGCGTAGACCCGGTCACGTGCGGGCGACGATCGACATGATGGCACACTGGGACCTCGTGCCGCTTGCCAACAGCCTGTCGTCGCTGTCGCCGCGCTTGCTGTTGATCGCAGGTGCCGCCGACGCGATGGTTCCTGCGCGGGATGCGCTCTGGGTGCAGTCGCGGGTCGCGGATTCCAAGGTGGTCGTGCTGCCCGGTCTTGGCCATCTTGCCCACGAGGAACGGCCTGCCCTGGTGCAAGCACCGATCATGGCGTTGGCCAGGCAGACGGGGTTGGTCGACGACGAGCGGGAGAGGCGGGCGCGAGTCGCGACGGGCCTTTGAGAGCCGCCGCCAGGCTCGGTCGGACTAGCGAGTCTCCGGCTTCGCGTGTCCGGCCTGGGCGGCTGTTGTCTCTGCTGTCATCCTGGAACGGATCGTTGCCGGTGACCGAGCCGGCGTAGTATGCCCCGAGCGCCCCGTCCACTTCTGCCGACGAACGCTACGCTGGTGCAGCAGCGGCAGTAGCCAGGGACACAACAGGTTGCGCAGCAACCCGGAATCCTGTCCCCCGGCGTGTGGCGCGCGCGGCATACGGTAGGGCAGCATGAGCTGTACCCAGGTCGAATCGAAGCGCGCCAGGGACAGGCTCTCGTGGATA
>JAGRHX010000634.1 GCA_020444775.1 Gammaproteobacteria bacterium | reverse complement strand
CCCGGAGATCCGCCCCGGAGATCCGGCTCGGAGATCCGGCCAGAAGATCCGCCGGCAACGGTCCGGCCGGACCCTTCAGCCCCCTCATCGTCATGGCGGCATAAGTTACGTAAAGCCACGACAAATGCACTGACCCAGGTCAACCCTGGAGTCCGTGTCCCGGGGGCGATTCACACGAGGCTGATCGCGATCCGCAAACGCGTGACACGCCGGCGTCCAGGCTCGGCTCAGCCCGAGGCAGCGGCGATCCCCATCAGCTTGACCAGATCCGCAACCGATCGAGTATCGAGCTTCCGCATCACCCGCGAGCGATGCAGCTCGACGGTCCGTTCACTGATATCGAGCTCGCCAGCGATGTTCTTGTTGGCCAGACCGCGGGCAATCAGATCGGCCACCTGACGTTCGCGCGGCGTGAGACCGGCCAGGCGCTCGAGCACGTCCCGCTCCAGGCGACGCTGCTGCAGTCGCTCGCGTCCCTGCTGCATGGCACGCGCCACCCGTTCGAGCAGCTCGCGCGGATTGAAGGGCTTCTCCAGGAAATCGACCGCGCCGGCCTTGAGCGCACGCACCGCCGCGGGCACATCGCCATGGCCGGTGAGCATGATCACCGGCAGCACGCTGGCGCGCTCGCTGAGCTCGTCCTGCAGATCCAGCCCGGACATGCCCGGCAGACGCAGATCCACCACCGCGCAGCCCGCGCAGCTCGAATCCAGGTGTTCGAGCAAGGCCTCGGCGCTGACGAAGTCGTCGACCACGTATCCGGCTGTGCGCATCAGCAGGACCAGGGACCGACGCACGGCCTCGTCGTCGTCGACGATGAACACCCGTTCGCGGTCGACACTCGATTGACCGTCGCCGGACCTGCTGGCGGCGTTGGCGGCGCGCGAGCCACCAACGGCTCGCGGCCCCCGGGAAGCGCGCCCGGCGGTCACGCTCGCCCGGAACCGATTTTGCGCGGGTGGCTGCCAGGACTCGCTCGAGATCCGGTCCACGGGCCCCCGGAAGGGTCGATCCGATTTACTGCCCGACTCTGCCATGTTGCTCGGTACCCATCGCCTGTACGCCACGCCCTGCTTCGGATTCGGCGTGCTGCTTACGGTGCCTGTCGAAGTCTGAACCTGAATAGCGCGCCACAGGGCTGGTTGTGCTCGGCGCTCAGGCGCCCGCCATGCGCCTCCAAAATAGTGCGGCTGAGGCTCAGGCCGAGTCCTACACCGTTCTCCCGGGTCGTGTAGAACGGCTCCAGAACCCGCTCGGGCTGCTCCACGGGCAGCCCCGGGCCATTGTCGCTGATGACGCAAACGACATGCTCGCGCTCGTCCGTGCTGGTCCGTACGCGGATGCGACGCGGCCGATCATCGATCTGCGAGAGTGCCTCCGCGGCATTGCGCAGCAGGTTCAACACCACCTGCTCAAGCTGGATGGCGTCAGCCAGTACCGCCGGCAGGGCTTCGTCCAGGATCAGCTCGACGTCCACCAGACGACTGTTCAGCTCGTGATCGACCAGTCCGATCACACGTTCGATACAGGCGTTCAGATTGAACACGTCGAGAGTGCCGGTCTCCTTGCGGGCCAACCGACGCAGGCGGTGGATGATCTCACCTGCACGATTGCCCTGAGTCGAGATCTGCTCGAGCGCGTCACGCAGCACCTCGGTGTCGAGCTGACCACTGTCCAGCATGCTGCTGCAGGCATCGGCGAAGCTGACGATGGCGGCCAACGGCTGATTGATCTCGTGGGCGATGCCCGAGGTCATCTCACCCAGCTCGAGCAGACGCCCCACGTGGGTCAACTCGCTCAGACGCATGCGAGCGCTCGCCTCGGCATGACGTCTGTCGGAGACGTCGCGAAGTATACCGGTGAACAGACGCTTGCCCGGCAGCGCCACCTCGCTCACCGTCAGCTCCAACGGGAACACGCTGCCGTCCTTGCGCAGTCCCTCGAGCTCGCGCCGCTTGCCGATGATGCGTGGTGGAGCACCGTCGATGTACTCGCGTATCACCTGATCATGGCGCGCCGCCATGCTCGGTGGCATCAACATGCTGACGTTACGCCCCAGCAGCTCTTCACGCTCATAACCGAAGATGCGCAGCGCCGACGGATTGACCGAATCGATGATGCCACGCTCGTCGATGGTCAGGATGCCTTCGGCGGCCGTCTCGAGCACCGCCCGCAGGCGGGCCTCCCGATCGACCAGTCCACGCTGGGCATTGTCGGCAACGGTCATGTCCAGTCCGGCAATCAGGATCACACCGTTGGGACGGGCGTCGGTGCGCAAGCGGCGGGCGCTCCAGCGCACGCGTCGCGAACGGACCTGTGCCGGCTCCTGCGCCGTGCCGGCAAGACCGAGACTGTTCCAGGTCGACAAGTGGGTGACCGAGTTCTGCTCGAATCCCGCATCGGCCAGGGCACGCTGGACGAAGTCATGGTCCTGGGCCGGAATCACGCGGTCGAGGAAGCGGACCTGCCCGCTGTCGCGTTGCGACAGCCCGAGCAACAGCTGCGCGGTGCGGTTCATCGCCAGGATCACCGTATCGTGATCGAGCACCAGCGACAGGCAACCCGACGCGTCGATCAGCGTCGACAGCACCGGAATCAGATCCGATGCATCAGCGATCTGATCGGTCAATGACGGCAGCTCTCGTTCGAACCAGGTGGTCATGAGCACATTCCTCGGGCACGATCAACCGCCCATGGCTGTCGTGCAACCGGCTTCTGCGGTAGCCTGCCGCATTGTGCCACGGCGGGGGTGCCCCGGGATGCGTGCGCGTGGCGTCGCCAACCCGAGCCTATCGCCCCTCGCCGGCGCACGGACTGCGGCGGGTTCCTCGCCTTCGTCTTCGCCCCCTTCCATTCCATTGCACAGAGGCTCCGCCGATGTCCCATCGCACCGCCAGCCGCGGACCATGCGCCTGCGTCCACCGGCGCCGCCGTCGTACCGCCGCCATGACCTTGATTGCAGGCGCCGCGGTCCTGCTCGGCTCCACCGTGCACGCGCAGCCGGGCGGCTTGAGTGGTGCGATCGAGGACGGCGCTCGCGCCGCGCAGGTGCCCGCCACTGGCGACACCCCGCCGGTGCCCGAAATCCAGCCACCGAAGCTGCGCAGCCCCAATGTCGAGATACCTGCTGTGCGGACACCGAGCGTGCGGGCCCCCGAGACACCGAGCGTGTCGCCACCCGCGGTACCCGGTGCGCTGCCGTCGACGAGCGTGCCGCAAGCGGTTGGCGACGGCGAGTCACTGCTGCAGGACCTGCGGTCCAGGCTGAGCGCCAGCCAGACCGAGAACGGGCGTCTGCAACAGACCCTGGACGCGCTACAGGGCGAGATGAGCGACAAGCTCGAGCGGATCACCGGCCTGCAGACACGCGTGGACGGCCTGGAAACGGAGCTGGGCACGCTGCGCACAGACAACGAGCAGCTTGCACGTCAGCTGGACCACGCCAACAGCGCTGCCGATGCCCGTGGCACGTCGGTGGAGCAATTGCGCGAGCAACTGACCGCGTCCGACAGCGCCTTGCAGGCCAGCCGCGACGCCCAGGCGGCGTTGCGTGAGCAGCTCGACGCCGCTCGCGAGCGGGCGGCCGAGCTGGAGCGTGCCCGGAACGCGCTGCAGAGCAGCCTGGACGAGCTGCGTGGTGACTCGGAAAGCCGCGCCGCTGCGCTCGCCGATGCCGAGTCCAAGGTGGCTGGCAGCGAGCAGGCGCTGGCCGATGCCGAATCGGCGCTCGCGCAAATGCGCGCCCGCGCGGACCAGGCAGAACAGCGTGCCGACTCGCTACGGACCGACATGGAGGACCTGCAACGCGCCATGAACGGCGTACAGTCGGAGATCAACGGGTTGGAGAGTCAGCGGACCGTGATCGCCATCCTGCTCGGCATCGCGATAATCGGTCTGGTCTTCAACTGGAAACGCGGCGCCACCACCTGATCGACAGCACCCGTCACGTTGCGTCAATCGGACTGGCGCAACAGCTGACGGGCGATGTTGAGCTGATGGATCTGGCTGGTGCCCTCATAGAGTCGAAACAATCGCACGTCGCGATAGAACCGCTCGATGGGGTCGGCGATGTCGCCGCAGTAGCCGGCGCCGCCGAAGATCTGCACCACCCGGTCGGCCAC
>JAGRHX010000633.1 GCA_020444775.1 Gammaproteobacteria bacterium | reverse complement strand
TGGTCGATTCGGTGCTGATCCTGGTCGACGCGATGGACGGCCCGATGCCGCAGACACGCTTCGTCACCCAGAAGGCGTTCGCGCGTGGTCTCAAGCCGCTGGTGGTGGTGAACAAGATCGATCGCGAGGGCGCACGCCCGGACTGGGTGGTCAACCAGACCTTCGATCTGTTCGACCGCCTGGGCGCGACCGACGAGCAGCTCGACTTCCCGATCATCTACAGCTCGGCGCTGCAGGGCTACGCGGGGCTCGACGCGTCGGTCCGTTCCGGTGACATGGCGCCGCTGCTGGACATGGTCCTGGAGCAGGTGCCGCCGCCGGCCGTGACCCGCGACGGTCCGTTCCAGATGCAGGTATCGACCCTGGACTATTCGACCTATGTCGGTGCCATCGCGATCGGTCGCATCGAGCGCGGCAGCATCCGCACCAACACCCCGGTGATGGTGGTCGAACGCGACGGCAGGCAGCGGCGCGCGCGGATCCTGCAGGTGATGCGCGCCCAGGGCATCGAGCGGGTCGAGGTCCCGAGCGCCGAGGCTGGTGACATCGTCGCGGTGTCGGGGATCGAGGCGCCCAACGTCTCCGACACGCTGTGCGATCCGGAGCATGTCGAGGCGTTGCCACCGCTCACCGTCGACGAGCCCACGGTGAGCATGAGCTTCCAGGTCAACACCTCGCCGTTCGCCGGACGCGAGGGCAAGTTCGTCACATCCAGGCAGATCAAGGAGCGACTCGACCGCGAGCTGATCAGCAACGTCGCGCTGCGCGTCGAGGCGACCGACGACCCGGATCGATACCTGGTCTCCGGTCGCGGCGAGCTGCACCTGTCCATCCTCATCGAGAACATGCGTCGCGAGGGCTACGAGCTGGCGATATCAAGACCGGTGGTCATCGTCCGCAGCATCGATGGGCAGCGCTGCGAGCCCTTCGAGCAGGTCACCGTGGACGTCGAGGAGCTTCACCAGGGACGGGTCATGGAGATGCTCGGTGAGCGACGCGGCGAGCTCAAGGACATGGTGCCGGACGGCCGCGGTCGGGTGCGACTGGACTATCTGATGCCGGCCCGAGGCCTTATTGGCTTTCGCACCGAGTTCCTCACCGCCACCTCCGGCACCGGTCTGCTCTATCACACCTTCTCGCACTATGCCCCGGCCTCGGCGGCGCGTATCGCGCCACGCACCAACGGCGTGCTGATCTCGAACGCCGACGGCAAGAGCCTGGGCTATGCGCTGTTCAACCTGCAAGAGCGCGGCCGCATGTTCATCGGCCCGGGTGAGGAGGTGTACGAGGGCATGCTCGTCGGCATCCACTCGCGGGGGAACGATCTGGTGGTCAACCCCATGAAGGCCAAGCAGCTCACCAACATCCGCGCCGCGGGCAGCGACGAGAACATCCTGCTGACGCCGCCGATCCGGCTGTCACTGGAGCAGGCGCTGGAGTTCATCGACGACGACGAGCTGGTCGAGGTCACGCCCGGACGTATCCGTCTGCGCAAGAAGCTGCTCAAGGAACACGAGCGCAAGCGCGCCAGTCGCGAGGCCTCCTGATGCTCGGCCTGCTGCAGCGGGTGAGCGAGGCGGCGGTGCGGGTCGATGGCGAAGAGCTGGCACGCATCGATCGGGGTCTGCTGGTGCTGGTGGGTGTAGAGCGTGAGGACGACGCGGCGGCCGCCGAGCGGCTCGCCCACAAGCTGCTCAACTATCGAGTGTTCGAGGATGCGGACGGCAAGATGAACCTGAGCCTGACCGATATCGGTGGTGGATTGCTGCTGGTCTCTCAGTTCACCCTGCCGGCCGATACCCGCAAGGGTCTGCGTCCGAGCTTCACCCCCGCCGCGCCACCGCAGCAGGCAGAACGGCTGTTCGATCATCTGGTGACGACCTGTAGAGCCAGCCATGCACCGGTCGGCACCGGTCGTTTCGGCGCGCACATGGCGGTATCACTGGTCAACGACGGGCCGGTGACCTT
>JAGRHX010000632.1 GCA_020444775.1 Gammaproteobacteria bacterium | reverse complement strand
GCCGTGATTGCCTGGTTGAAGGACAACCTCGAGCGCCCCGTGCAGATGCTCTCCACCGGCTGCAGCGCGGGTGGAGCCGGGTCACTCAGCAACTATGCGCATCTACGCCGTGACATGGCGCCGGACCACGGATTCCTGCTCAACGATTCGGGGCCTCTGTTCCCGGCCGGTCCGGAGGGCTCGGGACTGCCGAACCTGTCCTATCCGTTGCATACGCTCGTGCGTGCCCGATGGGGGTTGGATGAGGACACCATGGAGGGGATATCTCCCATGCAGTGGCTGGCCTCACAGCTTCCAGACTTCGATTCCACCAATCTGGGTTCGCTCTACCAGGGTCTCTCAGGGCGCTACGCCGACGATCGTCTCGGACACACCCACTTCTGGCAGGACTACAACTACTCCAGGTACTCGTACGAGAGCTTCTATCCCGAGATCTACGCGGCCGAGACACCTGCCCTGGCGGAGGAACGCACACGCGCGCTCTGGTACTCGGACACGAAGTCACTCGCCATGGAGCTTGCGCTGTTGGACAACTTCGGCGTGTATCTGCCGAATTTCCGGGCGCTGAACGCATCACACTGCAGCACGATCGTCGATTTCAGGAACGGGGACATCCAGGAGGCGGGGCTGGAGCTTCAAGACTTCATCGACAACCTGCTCGATGGCAGTGGCCCGGTCATCAATGCGGTCGAGCGAGAGTGGAGCGCCGATCCGGCCAAGCCCGTGCCACTGCTGTATCGGGTGGTGGACAAGATATTGAGTGACGCCATGTCGTCGACGCCGTGAAGACGTGAGTCGCAGGCCTGTCGTTTCGGGCTTTGTCGCACTGCTCGTCGTTCTCGGAGCCGTCGGGTATCTGCTCGAGCGCCCACGGCACACCGAACCGCAGCGGCAGCATTCCGTGCCGGCCGCTGCCCATCGCGAGCTGACCAAGACCCCACCCGGTCCGACGCCGGAAGCGCCCGAGGTAGCCGCGCCGGAGAACACGCAGAAGCCGTCGACCAGTGACCATCGCGCACGTGCCCCGACGACGAGCCAGATTCCGAGCCGCACGCCCACGACTCCGCCGGCAAGCCTGGATGAGAGTGTCGTGGGCCGTTTGCAGCGGTTCAGGCTGGACATGGAATCGGTGATGGACCAGGCCGCTGAAGGCCGAACCCCAGAGCCGTCACGTCTGCAGACCTTGCGCCGGGAGATCGAGCAGCTGGAACAGGAACGTAAGCTACTGCCCGCGCAGGCGCTGTGGCTTCGACTGGTCCTGTTGCAGGCCGAGCAGGGTGAGCAGAGCGAAGCCTTTCGCGAACAGGCGGCAAGGTTGACCGAGCAGACCAATGAGCAACTCGCCCGACGTGACGCCGCCGCGCAGCAGGCCTTGATCGAAGCCAACGAGGACTATCGCCGTGCCGAGCTCGAAATCGTACGCGATTACATGACACGCGACTTTGTCGACGAGCAAAGCCGCCAACGCGCACTACGACAACGACTCCAGGAGCTACGGTCGGTGTACTACTCCGGCAGGTCCACGGCGCCCGATCGCTGAATCGTCGTGACCGCGGTCTGCTCCCGCGTGTACGTCCGTCAGGGCCTTGAAGCCGAGCACCCGGCGCTGCCGAGCGGGCTCGTTGTCGCGCCCGCCCCCCGCTGGAGCCGGGCGCGGGAACGGCCGGCTATCTGCGCCTGCGAGGCCTGAGGACGCTGATCTCGATCGCCGCGCTATCGCTGAGTGAACCATCCGACACGGTGACA
>JAGRHX010000631.1 GCA_020444775.1 Gammaproteobacteria bacterium | reverse complement strand
CATCGGCATGAACTGGCGCGGCAACGCGCTCGGTCAGGGCAATCGTGCCAACGCCACCATCGGGCGGGCCCTGCAGCTCATCATCCGCAACGTCGGTGGCGGCATTCCGGGCGAGATCGACCGGGCGGTGCTCGGTAATCCTGGCAAGTACACCTTCTGTTTCGCCGAGGACGAGAGCGATCCGGATTGGACACCGCTCAGTGTCGCGCGTGGCATCGCGCCGGGCATGGACGCGGTGACCTTGTTCCACGGCGACGGCGTCCAGGGCGTGCAGGCCCAGCGCGCCCGCACACCGGAGGAGCTGACCCGTTCGCTGGCGATGGCGCTGTGCGCGGTCGCGCATCCGAAGCTGGCCGAGTGGTCCAATGCCATCCTGGTATTGAGTCCGGACCACCACGCCATCTACAAGGCCGGAGGCTGGCAGCGGGCCGAGATCGAGGCGGGGCTGCGTGAGGCGCTGAAGAGACCCGGTAAGGATCTGATCGAGGGCGCTCACGGCGTCCCCGAAGGTATCGACCCGGCGCGTGCCGAGCAGACCGTGGACAAGTTCCACGATGGTGGTCTGCTGGTGGTGCGTGCCGGTGGGCGAGGTGGGCTGATGTCCGCCGTCATCGGCGGCTGGTCGGCACAGCGGCGTCACACCGAGGTGCAGGCCGTCACACGGGAGATCATGCAATGAGAAACGCGGTCTACACGATGCGTGACCCGACCGGCGAGACCTCGCCGGTGCAGCGTGAACGGGTTCCGCCACCGGAACGGTTGGAGCAGGCCACCATCGGCCTGCTGTGTATCTCCAAGGAGCGTAGCGAGGAGTTCCTGGATACGGTCGAGCAGCGACTTCAGGCACGCGGCCTCAAGGTGCTGCGCTTTGCCAAGCCCACCCACACCAAGCCGGCGCCGGAGTCCGTCATCCAGGACATCGTCGAGCGCTGCGACGTGGTGGTGGAAGGCCTGGCCGACTGAGGATCGTGCACGTCGTGCAGTCTGCATGACATCACGACCCTGGATAAGCGTGGCATCCCCGGCTGCGTGGTCGCTTCGGAGGAGTTCGAGCCGGCGGCGCGGGCGCAGTCCAAGGCGCTGGGCTTCGACCCCGCCATGATCTGGGTCCCACATCCGATCCAGAACCGCAGCGCCACCGAGCTTGCCGAGATCGCAGAGCAGAGCATCGAACGCATTCTCGCCGCCTGCACGCGCGGCTGAAGTTGGGGGGCGCCCGAGCGGGCGCCCCCAATCGTCCACCAGAGTCGTCCACCAGAGTCATCACCGGGTGTCGTATCGGCATCCGTCGACCCGATCAGCTATTGCGACCTGAGGTCAAGGAGTCCGAGCATGAAACGAGCCAACACGATTCGATCCGCGCTGCTGTTGGCAGGTCTGCTGCTGGGTGTAGCTGGCACGCCCCAGGCGGCCGAGGGCTTGATCAGCGTGAAGAGCGCGCACGATGTGCCGACCACGGTGCAGCGGCTGGTCGACACGCTCGGGGAGAAAGGCATGAAGGTGTTCGCGGTGATCGACCACCAGGCCGGCGCCCGCGCGGCGGAGATGGACCTCGCACCGACCACCGTGGTGATCTTCGGCAATCCGAAGGTCGGCACGCCGTTGATGGGCTGCGCGCGTTCGGTCGCCATCGACCTGCCGCAGAAGGCCTTGGTCTGGCAGGCCGAGGACGGCAGTGTCTGGCTGGGCTACAACGATCCGCAATATCTGAACGCGCGGCACGGTCTGGGTGACTGCCAGGGTGTCCTGGACAAGGTGAAGGGCGCCTTGAGTAACTTCGCCCAGGCGGCAACCAGGCCCTGAGCGGGTGAGACCGGTTGGCGCCTACTCCGGCATCAGCATCTCGGTGATCAGCGTCACCATCTCGGTATAGCTTCGCAGCACCACGTAGCCGAGTCCGGCGGCGACGCTCGCGATCGGTACCGACAGCCAGCCGAGCAGTGGCCACAGCAATGGCAGGGCACCGAGCCCGACCAGCGCGGCCAGCACGCCACTCGCGGTTCGCCCGTAGCGGACGATCAGCTTGAGCATGGCAAATCGCTCGTCACGACGATCGGTGGCGAGCGGTTCGGGTCTGGGAGATGCCGCTGGCTGCGGTTGCGACGCGGACACCGGCGTGTGCGCGGTCACTGACGGCGCCGGAGACGGGGCGCGGGGTGCTGCTTCGGCCCGGCTCTGTGTCATCTCCTGAGCGACGGTCTCCGCCGCCAGCAGACCGAACACGCCGGCCTTGGCTATGCCGCCGACATAACCCTTCTGGCTACCGCCTTCCAAGCCACCGGTCGCGGCGCCGGCGGCGAACAGGCCTTCGATGGGCGTGTCGTTTGTCGACAGTACCCGCGCCGAGCCATCCACCGCGATACCACCCATGGTGTAGGTGATGCCGGGTACCATGCGGATCGCCATGAACGGCGCGGTACGGATCGGGTGCGCGGCGACCCGACCTTCGCGTGGTGGCCGCAACGCGGCGCCATTGCCCGCCTCGATCGCGGCATTGTGCTCTTCGATGGTCTCCACCACCGCAGCGACCGGCAGGCCGAGCTGTGTCGCGAGTGCCTGAAGACTCGGCGCCTTGACGATGTCCGCGCCGGCCTGCTCGAGCAGCGGGTTGGCCGGGATCCGGTGCGCCCGTCCCGGCCCTTCCCAGATGTCCGCGTCGAAGATCGCCACCGCGCAGGCCGGATCCGATAGCCGCGCCAGCTCGTTGGCGACCGCGATCCCACCGGCCGCCTCATTGGTGAAGCGTCGACCGTCCGGACCCAATATCACGCCGGCGGTGGCGAAGGCGTCCAGCTCCGGGTAGGGCCAGAGTCTATCGTTCTCGTGTACACCCTTGGCGAGCAGATGCCCGTAGAAGACGTTGCGCGCGGTCATCCGCGCGCCGACCGACTCGGCCATACGCATGCCATCGCCCATGCCGGTCGCGGCACCGCGCTGGAACACCGCCTCGAAGCTTGGGCCGATGTTCTGCGAGAAGGCACCACGATCGGCCTGGAAGCCGCCGTCGGCGATCAGGGTCGCCCGCGCGTGGAACTGGATCTCCCTACCGTCCTGCTCGGCGACGACACCGCGGCAGATCGCGCCATCCATGTGCAGGCGCAGCGCCCGGGTGCCCTGATGTGCAATACCGCCTGCCGCGACGAACTGGTCCATGAGATCGCTCAACAGCACGTCCGGGCCCCGACCCTGCCAGTCGAGCCCGGGCACCAGGGCCCGTGGCGGTGCCATGCACCAGCGATAGGCTTCCTCCATGTTGAAGCGCATGAACCGGGCGCCGTGCTGCTGTAACCAATCCACCCAGCGGCCGATGTTCTCCACCAGCGCGCGTGCCTGCGCCGGATCGGCCTCGCCGGCGGTCGTGGTCTGCACCGCCTCGAGCAGCTCCTGAGGCGTGCGTTGGATATCACGAAAGCCGACATGGACGATGCCGCCGGAGTAGCGCGAGTTGCACGGATAGCGTCTGCCGACGCCTTTCTCGAGCAACACCGCCCGAAGACCCAGCTCGGTCGCCCGCAGGCCCGCTGTGAGGCCGGCAAAGCCGCCCCCGATGATGACGATATCACTTGCCTGCGCCGGCCCGTTCATGCCGCCCCCTTTCAGCTCCAGTCGCTTGCCTGCCCGCTGACGTGCCCGCCAGGCGGCGCAGCGATCGTGGCAGCGTAATCTAGCGCGAGACGGGCCCGCTGTGCGCGTAATCGTCATCGGCGGGTGAGGCCCGTCCAGGCCTGCGCGCGGTCGGCCTGAAGTCGCCCAGGGTGTGGATTCCTGACCGGCGGACGCTTAGGCTCAACGACAGCGGGACCTCGACGGCAGCGCCGCATTGGTGGAGCAGCGGGCCACGTGCGCCGCGTTTGGCCCATAATGTTGCCACGACCGGCCGGGCTTTCCCGAACCGGTCGCGCGCACCCGGGGTCGCGCGAGCGCGGAGTCCGCGCGCTGCCATGCGGCTGCCCCGGCCGTGACCGTGTGCCGGATTGCCCGCGCATTGGATTCAGATTCCCCGGCTCGACCATCAGGACACCATGGCAACAGCACCCGAGCAGACTCCCGATCAATTGACAGAACAGGCCCTGGAGGTCCGATTCGGTCAGGTGGGTTTGACCCAGCTCCGTATCCGCACCGCCGACTGCGACGTGCTCAAGGCCCTGCTCAGTGACAAGATCCGAGCCGCGCCCAGCTTCTTCGAGCGAACGCCGGTCGGGCTGGATCTGAGCGCGCTCGAGCGCAGCCTCGCGGCATCGGAGCTGCGCGAGATGCTGACTGCGTTGCGCGCGACCGGCGTGTTGCTGGTGGGGCTGATGCACGGTAGCGAGGCGGTCGACGACCTGGCCGGTGCCCTCGATCTGCCGGTCCTGCGCCCGCTGCGTCGAGAGCGTTCCGGCGCGACCGCCGAGGCCGCTTCGGGGGGCGTGCCGGCGTCCGCCGAGAGTGCGCCCGGGCAGCCGCCGGCGGCAGCGTCCGCCGCGGTCGAGACGCCTTCACCAGAGGCGGGTCGCGATCGGCAGTCCGGCGGCGATCCCGTGCCGCGGCCGACGCCGTCCAGTCCGGGCTTGCTGCCGCCGCTGCTGCACGAGCAGGCGGTGCGATCCGGACAGCGGGTGTATGCGCAGCGCCGTGACCTGATCGTCACCGGCAACGTCGGCCAGGGCGCGGAGGTCATGGCGGACGGCTTCGTGCATGTATATGGTGCGCTCCGAGGTCGCGCGTTGGCTGGTGCCACCGGCAACGAGTCGGCACGGGTGTTCTGTCAACAGTTTCGCGCCGAGCTGATATCGGTCGCAGGCGTCTTCCGTGTTTTCGAGACCTTGCCCGAGGATCTCGATGGTCGCCCCGTGCAGGCATGGCTGGCCGGCGACGACCTGCGCTTCGCGCGTATGGGGGGCTGAGTGCGCGCATCCTCAACCATTTTGGAGAAGGCAACTTGAGCGAGATTATCGTCGTGACCTCAGGCAAGGGCGGTGTCGGCAAGACGACGACGTCGGCGAGCCTGGCGAGCGGCCTGGCAAGACGCGGCAAACGCGTCGCGGTGCTCGACTTCGATATCGGCCTGCGCAACCTGGATCTGATCATGGGTTGCGAGCGGCGCGTCGTGTTCGATTTCGTCAACGTCATACAGGGTGATTGCACGCTCAAGCAGGCTCTCATCAAGGACAAGCGTATCGACACGCTGCATGTGCTCGCCGCATCGCAGACCCGTGACAAGGATGCGCTCACCCAGGAAGGCGTGAAGCGGGTTCTGGACGCGCTCGACGAGGATGGTTTCGATTACATTGTTTGTGATTCGCCAGCAGGAATCGAGAAAGGTGCGCATCTGGCCATGTACTACGCCGACCGCGCGGTGGTGGTGGTCAATCCCGAGGTCTCCTCGGTGCGTGACTCGGACCGCATCCTCGGCCTGTTGTCCAGCAAGACACGGCGTGCGGAGCAGGGTGAGGAAGCCGTCAAGGAACACCTGTTGCTGACCCGCTACAGTCCGCGTCGGGTGGCTGCTGGCGAGATGATGAGCGTGGAGGACATCAAGGAGATCCTCGGGCTGGACGTGGTCGGTGTGGTGCCGGAGTCGCCGGACGTGCTTGCCGCATCCAACGCGGGCACCCCGGTGTTGCTGGTCGAGGACAGCGTCGCCGGTCAGGCCTATGAGGATGCGGTCGCCCGACTACTCGGCGAGGAACGGCCGCTGCGCTTCCTCGAGGAGACACGCAAGGGCTTCTTCGCCCGAATGTTCGGAGGTTGACGATGGGATTGCTCGATCTCTTCCGCAGCAAGTCCCCCTCGTCCGCGAGCACGGCCAAGGAACGGCTGCGAATCATCATCGCGCAGGAACGCGGCACGCGCGGCGCCCCGGATTACCTGCCGCTGTTGCGGCGGGAGCTATTGGAGGTGATTCACAAGTATGTGAACGTGGACCCGGACGCGGTGCAGATCAATCTGGAGCGCGAGGCCGGGCACGAGGTGCTGGAGCTGTCCGTGGTGTTGCCGCACGAGCAACGCAATCAGGCTTGACGTCGGCGGCGGCGTGGGCTGGCGGTTGGCTCACGGGCGAGACAGCGTGCCGCGTAGCGCCTCGACCGTCTCGCGTGCGTGGCAGCCCTCCAGATGGTCGTTGACCAGACCCATGGCCTGCATGAAGGCGTAGGCCGTGGTCGGCCCGACGAAGCTCCAGCCTCGGCGCTTGAGATCCTTGCTCAGACGGGTCGATGCCTCGCTCTTGCCCAGCGCGCTGACCGCGGCGTAGGTGAGGCGCGGCGGTCGGGCCGCGGCCGCGGGCTCGAACTGCCAGAAATAGCGGGCCAGGGAGCCGAACTCGTCACGCAGCTCGATGGCTCTGCGGGCATTGTTGATGGTCGACTCGATCTTGCCCCGGTGTCTGACGATACCGGCGTCGGCGAGCAGACGCCGCACGTCCCGGTCGGTGTAGCGCCCAACCCGTTCAAAGTCGAAACCGTCGAAGGCGTGGCGAAAGGCCTCTCGTTTGCGCAGGATGGTCAGCCAGCTCAAGCCGGCCTGGAAGCCTTCCAGACAGATCTTCTCGAACAGTCGCACATCGTCGGTGGTCGGTTGCCCCCATTCCTCGTCGTGATAGACGAGGTAGGCCGCGTCGTCGGCCGGCCACCAGCAGCGCAGCAGACCGTCCTCGCCGCGTATCAGTCCATCGGTGCTCGTCATCTTGATCTCCGCGAGCGGTGGCCCGCTCAAAGGCTCGGCGTGGGCTCGTAGAAGTATCGGCCCAGGCCGCTGGTGAAGATGACCTGACCGTACACGGCGTGCTCCAGCCACACCCAGCGCAAGCGTCCACTGCGCTGATAGCTCCAGGCGAACAATGCACCGCCGATGAAGGTCACGATCAGGGCCAGCGCATTGTCGTACATCAGATGCAGCAGGGAGAAGAGCACGGCGTTGCTGAGCAGCATCGCGTTGCCACTCGACTCACCGGCCGGAAACAGTCTTGCATAGCGCCACATGTAGAAGCGCCGATAGAGGAACTCCTGGGGCAACGCGGAGACCAGAGGGTACAGACACATGATCAGCAGCCACAGCTCCGGCCGGTAGCGTGGCAGTCCGAACCAGCCGTTGCCGAGCATCAGCCGCGCCAGCAACACCAGCAGCACGCTGAGCGCGATGATGCGTACGATCGGCAGCTCCTGCAGCGAGACGGAGCGGCGCGGGCTCGCTGCATCCGGCTTCAAGCCCTGGCGGGACAGACGATAGACGAGCAGGGCGTATAGCACCGGCACGCCGAACACCAGGAACTTGCTGACCGGCAGCCATTCCATGAAGGCGAGCACTGGAAAGGCCACGAACAATGCGGCCCATTCGAGCCACAGCACGCGGTTCTGCATGGAGGGTGCGCTCAGCTCGTCACTGCAGCAGCTCGAAGCTGAGCTGCACCGTCACCCTGTAGACGTTCTCACCGCTTTGCACCGGCACCGACTCGGCCGTGGCCATGGCAGCGCCGCGGGCCGCCTGGAACATCGGTATCGGTCCGGGCACGTGGGACTGCTCCCTGATCTCCAGCACCCGGCCGAGCCGGATTCCGGCTGCTTCGGTCAACGTACGGGCCCTCGCCATGGCGTCCTTGACCGCGGCGGTCCGTGCCTGGCTGAGCGCTTCGCTCGGATCCTCGTTGCTGAAGCTGATGTTGCCGCCCTGGTTCACACCGAGCTGGACCGCGGTGTCGAGCACCTCACCCAGTCGAGCCAGCTCACGCACGCGCACGCTCAGGGAGTGGCTCACCACATAGCCGACGATCCGCGGTTGCTGGGGTTCGCTCGCGCCGCGCTGCGGATGAACGTAGCGTGGGCTGATGTCGAAGCCGGAGGTCTGCAGATCGCGTTCGGCGATGCGCTCGCGCCGCATCGCCGCGATGACGTCCGCCATTGCCTTGTTGCTCTGCTCCAGGGCCTCACTGGCGGTCGGCGCCTCACGCAACACGGTCAGGCTGAGGATGGCCATGTCCGGGCTGAGCGCCGTCTCGCCCTCGCCGCTCACCGTGACATGCGGCGTGGGCGTGGCCACCGGTTGCGCGCGCAGCGGCAGGGTAATCAGAAGCAGGCCGAGGAGCGCGCCCAGCGCGAGCTCGAGACGGACCCGGCAAGAACGCCGCGGACGCGGCTGAAGGGGGTGTCCGCACGGGGCGGTGGCGAGATGCTTCATGGTCGGTGTCTTGTTCGCGAGGCCGGATTGAGGGTTGCCGGGTCAATGGTAATCCCAAGCGCAGGCGCCCGCCCGTCGAGCTGGCAGCTGTCAAAGGCCAGGCCACGACCATTTCAGGGCAGCACCGGCGCATCCAGTAGCAGGCGGGTGCTGACACCACCGTCGAGCCCGCGTTGACTGAGCACGACCTGATGGCTGCCGTCGTCCCGAGCGTGGACCTCGACCAGACGTCCGTGGGGCACCAGCTGCTGGTGCAGGCTTGCCGCCGGGACATCACCCATCGAGACCCGGAGGATCGCGTCGAAGGGGGCGCACTCGGGCCAGCCTTGCTCCGGCGCGGCGGCGCGCACGATGGAATCACCGTAGCCCAGACGCTGCAGTAGTTCCGCGTGGCGGGAGGCCTGTCCGGCGCTTGGCTGCAGGTCGAAGACCTGCCAGCCCAGCTCCTCGAACAGCGCGCAGAGCTGGCTCTGCGCGCCGATCAGCTGCACGCGCAGCGCGCTTCGCCGCAGCAGCGGATTGCCGTACAGCGACTCGATGACCAGGGCTGCGATCGCCGGCGGCAGGGCAATGTCATCCGTGGCCTCGGCCAGCGCCTGCTGGGCATAGGCCCGAGTCGAGTGAGCCGCCAAGAGGAATGCGTGTCTGGGAACCAGACGCAGCGCTCGCAGCAATCCAGGCGACAGTGACTCGATACCGGTCGTGGTCGCGTGTCGCGCGACAAGACGGCTGGTCTCCTCGATGAACCGTTCGCGCTCCAGGACCCGCTCCCAGCAGCGATGACGCACGTCGGCGTCCATGGCCGTCTGGTCCAGCGGCCAGCGATCGAGGCCCAGCGGTCCGTCGAGCAGCTGTCGCCAGAGCTCGGGCACGGCGGCGAGATGGTTGTGCACCACCTCCTCGACCAGGCTTCGCCCTGCGGCGCGCGTCAGCTCGGCTGGGCCGCGCAATTGCAGTGAGACTGCTTGCGGCCTGTCCACCGGCCGGCCGATGCAACTGACCAGCGTGCAGCGCGCTTCGTCGAGCCTA
>JAGRHX010000630.1 GCA_020444775.1 Gammaproteobacteria bacterium | reverse complement strand
GGCGCCACGCCAGATTTCAGAAGTGCCATCGGGTTCTCCGAGAAGTACGTGGGAACGGATAGGTGTTGGCTGGTTTCGGACGCCAGTTCGATGCGAGTCGCGGCGTCGTCGTCGGGCAGCGGCGACGGATCGCTACAACATCTAGATCATGCCGGTCAGCGTCGTGGGTCTGGCGTTGAGGGTTCGTGAACGATGAGCGGGTAGCCTCGAGTGGACCAACGCGCCGGCGCTTGCGGGGACCCGGATCCGTGACATCACGCAGTTCAGGCGCGTGCGACCGAATGGGTACTCGTGCGAATGGCAATGCAGGGGGACTCGAAGTGGCTCTTCTCGACATCGGACAGCTGAAGTGCCCGCAGACGCGGGGACGCGCGAGATGGGAACAGAACCCATGCCATCCAGCGCCTGCGTGCACTATTTCCCGTATCGGAAGTCGGTCCAGCCGCCTTTAACATTCCTTCACAACGATTGATCCGACACCGCCTTGGCGCGGCCTGGCTTCGGTCCGATGACGGCCAAGGAGTCGTCCGAGCCGCCACGCTCTGCGACCAGCGAGCACGGCAGCCGGACGTAGGGTGAACGGCGTGCCCTGACCGGGCGCGCACGGTCACGGCCGTCTCGATTGGGCATGGTGAAGTCCAGCAGCACGAGCTCGGGACGATGCTCGCAGTAAAGATTAAGGCCATCGAAGCCATCGCGACCGGCACCGACCACCTCGTGCCCCGCGGCTTCCAGGACCTCACGCATTGCACGGACGATGATGCGCTGTCATCGACAATCCGAATCCGCGCCATAGTCAGCTCCCGTGGTGACGGTCGCGTCGGGGCGCGCCAGGGTGCCCCGATCGCACCGTGTCATTCGCTGTCGACATGAAATCGCCGGCAGCGAGCACAGCCGTCTCGAGACAACCGGGGTCGAATCTCGACGCACGCGTCCTGGCCGCGCGCGGCGGGCTCAGCGCAAGGCGCGCAGCGATTCCACCGAAACGCTCTTGTCGAAGATGGATTGCCGCTGGACGTCGGTGAGCGGTCGCCAGTCCGAGTACAGACGCCCGCGGTACCAGCATTGGCCCAGCTCAAAGCCTTGCTCGATGCTGATGCACTGGCCGAAGCGCTGTTGGTGCGCCCTGCAGTGTCGTCTTGCCCGTTCTTCCGACCGAAAGAACTGGATGGCGCTTCAGGTGAAACCGATATCGTCCCAAAAGCCCTGCGCGGTGACCGAGAAATGCACGACCCCGGCGGGCGCGTCGAGGCGTTGCGCATCGGCTCTCGCCTGCCAGGCCTGACCATCCTCGGCCCAGAAAGCGTGCACGGTGCCGGCCCTGTCCAACAGGCTGGGCAAGGCCAGCACGTCCCAGGCGCAAGGCGCATCGAAGCACTTATCACCGCTCTCGAAACGATATCTGGACTGGAATCCGGCGAGCGGATGCGCCATGACGATCCGCGCATCGACAGGATCGATGACCAGCAGCCGCTCGGCGTGCAGCCGACGCAAGGCGGATGTCACCTGGTCCGGCGGTAGCTTCGACGCAGCCGACAAGGCGGCGACGTCCGGCAGCCGGCCATGCCGCGCGGCCAGCACATAGATCGAGGCCCGCAGCCGCCACAGGCACGCCTGGTGCGTCATCACAGCGCCTCTGCCGCGCACCCGGACCGGGACCGCACCGACATCGACTCGTCCGCCGACGTCGCGAACGCCGGCCGCGGCTCGACGACCAGCGCCGCGCGATCGAGCCCTGCGTGTGCGTGGATATTGCGCGTCATATTCCCCACAATGTCGGTATCAACAGATGCGACCGATCTCGCGGCCGCGTTGCGCCGGCCGCCGCACGGGCCCAGCGCACCACGGTCGCGGTGGTCGCCCCGTGCCCACAATCGCGACCAGGAGGCTATCATGCCCGCCCGCATCATCGGCATGCTCGGCGTCTCCCCACCCCAAAGCGCTTCGACGCTGCTCGTCATCGAAGGCGCCGTCTCGCCCGACTTCATCGCCGAGTTCGCCAGGACCCACGAGGCGGCCGGCTTCGACATGGCCCTGGTCGGCTACTCGTCCTCCTCGGCGGAAGGATTCCTGGTCGCGATGCACGCCGCGGCACGCACCGAGCGCCTGTCCTACCTCATCGCGCATCGTCCGGGCTTCATGGCACCGACCCTGTTCGCGCGCAAGGTCGCGACCTTCGACCAGCTCACCGGTGGCCGGGTCGCGCTGCACATCATCACCGGCAAGACCGACGCCGAGCAGCAGGGCGACGGCGACTTCGCGCCCAAGAGCGAGCGCTACGAGCGGGCACGGGAATATCTGCATCTGGTCAAGCGAACCTGGGCCGAGCCCCGGCCGTTTGACTTCGACGGGCGCTTCTACCGCGTTCGCGGCGCGCATTCCGACGTCCGCCCGCTGCAGTCGCCGTGTCCACGAATACTGTTCGGCGGTGCCTCCGAGGGCGCCCTCGAGATGGGTGCGGCCGAATGTGACGTGTAGCCCATCTATGCCGAGCCGCGCGCCACGACCCGCGAGCGTATCGCCGATCTGCGCGCCCGCGCGGCACGCCACGGTCGCGGCCTCGGCTTCAACATGTCGGTACGACCGATCATCGCCGAGACCGAGGCTGCGGCCTGGGCCAAGGCCCGCCGGATACTCGCAGGGATGAGCGGCACGCTCGGCTGGGCACGTCAGGAAACCGACGGCACCCGCGCGCCGGTCGACAACGCGGGACGACGCCAGTTCGCCTTTGCCCAAGAGAAGGATGTCCACGATGAACGACTGTGGATGGGCATCACTCGCGCGACCGGCGCGCTGGGCAACACCTCGTGTCTGGTCGGCACTGCCGAGCAGGTCGCCGAGTCGATCCTCGAATACTACAGACTCGGTATCGAATCGTTCCTTATTCGGGGTTTTGACCCGTTGGCCGACACCGTCGAGTTCGGACGTGAGCTGATCCCACGGATCAAGTCCGGCGCCGAGGAGATCGACCGCCAGGCCGCGGCCTGAGAGCCCCGAACACAGACACCCGGAGAGCGCCCGTGTCCAGCAGCCCTGGTTTCGATCCCGCCACCTTCGAGGTCATCAAGAACAGCCTGTATTCAATCGCCGCGGAGATGAAGGTGGTGCTGGCGCGCACTGCCTACTCGCCCATCCTCAAGTCGGCGGGTGACTACTCCTGCGGGGTGTTCGACGCCGACGGGCAGATGGTTGCACAGGGGCCCGACCTGCCGATCCATCTGGGCTCGATGCCCGACGCGGTGCGCGCGGTGGTCGCCGCTTTCAACGATTTCAGCGACGGCGACGTCTACATCCACAACGATCCCTATTTTGGTGGTTCCCACCTGCCGGACGTGAACGTGGTCCTGCCGGCCTTCGTCGAGGGCAGGCTGCTGGGCTTTTGCTGCGTGCGCGCCCACTGGCCCGATGTCGGTAGCGCCACGCCCGGCAGCTATGGGGCGGTCACCGAGATCTTCGGCGAGGGACTACGTCTGCCACCGGTGCGGCTGGAGCATGCCGGAGTCCGCAACCGGGACGTCGATGCCATCATCTTCGCCAACGTGCGTACTCCGGACGAGCGTCGCGGCGATCTCAATGCGCAGATCGCGGCCAATCGCCGCGGCGTGCAACGCCTCCAGGGTCTGGCCGGCAAGTACGGCAGCGACACGCTACTACGGGCAATGGACGCCGTGATCGACTACTCCGAGCGCATGATGCGCACCCTGCTGCTTGGTATGCCGGACGGCGAAGGCAGCTTCGAGGACTTCTGCGACGGCGACGGCATCATCGAGGACGGTCAGCACGAGGACGCCACCTTCCGGGTCCGGCTGCGCGTGGTCAAACGCGGCGACAGCCTGCTGTTCGATTTCGACGGCTCGGATCCGCAGGTCGCCGGGCCCATGAACGCGCCGCTCTCGGTCACCGC
>JAGRHX010000041.1 GCA_020444775.1 Gammaproteobacteria bacterium | reverse complement strand
CACCAGACCCACTTTATGGCAGATGCGCCCGCGTGCGGCAATTGCTCCAGGTCAGATTTACGTCAGCGACGTTGCCGTCGCTGTGCGTGGACCCGGCTCGAGTGGCTGGCGGTGCGCGGCTCGGACTTGCGATCCGAGCGGATCGGGTAGACTTGCCGCTGACTCGGGAATCCTTCCCGGATGGCATGTCGGGTCTGTCGGCCGGTCGTCATGGCCAGATGCCGTGCGGGCGGGTTCTGCATGGGGGTAGTCACTGTCTTCCGCCTGGAAGCGTGTTGGTCATGGAGGCGAGCGATTGCGCGTGAACCTTGCTCGGATCTGCAGACGATCGAAGCGGCGGCCGCTGGCCCCCGCAGGCTGCCGCGTCACGCGGCTCCTGCCCCTGCTGACCAGCTTGTTGCTCGCGGTCCCTGCCGGACCGGGACTGGCCCAGCCGCGGCCCGACCCGGCATCTTCGGCGCCGCCCCTGGACGAGATATCGGCGACGGATCTCGCCAACTCGGCGCGCTCCACGGTCCGCATCATCGAACGCGAGAACCACCGCATCGAAGAGCACCGGGTCGGCAACAATGTCTACATGGTCAAGGTGAAGCCACGCAACGCACCGCCTTATTACCTCATCGACGAGGATGGCAGTGGCGATCTGCAGTGGCGCCGTGGAACCGGGCTGGAGCGCACCCAGGTGCCGCATTGGGCCATCTTGAGATGGTAGTGAGCGGATCCGCACCTGCTCTGGTCGTGGCCAGAGCGCCCGCAACAGCCTGTCTGGAGGTAAGTCCTACCGTGCATATGAAGCGTCCCGGAGCGTTGCTTTGGAGTGTGGTGCTGACGTTTGCGCTGGGCCTCGTCGCGCCCGCGTCGAGCGCGGGCACCGCTATCGATGCCATAAAGGCCCGCGGCAGCCTGCGCTGTGGGGTCAGCGAGGGCATACCCGGCTTCTCCCAGCGCGTGCAGTCACGCTGGCAGGGTCTGGACGTGGACTACTGCAGGGCCCTGGCGATGGCGCTGCTGGCTGACCCGGACGCGGTCGAGTTCTTGCCACTTGACGTGCAGGGACGCTTCGAGGCACTGCGGGATGGGCGCATCGACGTGCTGTCCCGAAACTCCACCTGGACGCTCAGTCGCGAGGCGGACTACGGCATCAGCTTCGTCGGCATCCTGTTCTTCGACGGCCAGGGCTTCCTGGCTCGACGTGACGGTGGCGCGCGTTACGCGCTGGAGCTGGGTGGCGCCCGCATCTGCGTCAAGCCGGGCACCACCTCGGAACGCAAGCTGGCCAACTATTTCGCGACCCAGTCGATGCAATACGAACCGGTGCCGGTGGCCGATTTCGAGGCCATGAAGAGTGCCTTCGAGGGCGGCGCCTGCGACGTCGTGAGCAGCGACCAGTCGCAGCTCCATGCCTTGCGCATCAGTCTGGGCGAGCCGTCCTCGGCACGGGTGCTGCCCGAGTTCATCTCCAAGGAGCCGCTGTCACCGGCGGTGCGCAATGACGATGCCGACTGGGCACTGCTCGCGCGGCTGGTGCTGGCGGTGTTGGTCAATGCCGAGGAGGCCGGTGTCGACAGCGCCAACGTGAAACGGATCGCCGGCATGGCCCGCAGTCAGGAGATCCGCGGGCTGCTGGATCTGGACGGACGCTTCTCCAAGCGCCTCGGGCTCGCAGACGGCTGGGCACCGGGCATGTTGGAGAAGCTGGGCAACTACGCGGAGATATTCGAGCGCAACCTGGGTGCCGGCAGCGAGCTGGGCCTGAAGCGCGGTCAGAACGCGCTGTGGAGCGTAGGTGGCTTGTTGTACGCGCCGCGCATCGATTGAACGGCCTGGAGCTGGCTGGAGGCGATCACCATGCAGGTCTTGATCACGGGCGGCGGTGGCTTCATCGGGTTGTGGATCATCCGCCGCCTGCTGAAGGCCGGGATGCAGGTCCGGGTGCTCGACGTGCGACCGGGCGCGAGTCTCGCCCCGGGTCCTGGTCTCGCCCCGGGTCGTGGTCTCGCCNNNAGGAGATCCTCGGCGCCGACGCGACGCGGGTCGAGTGGCTGCAGGGTGATGTGGCCGATGGCGAACGGGTGCGCGACAGCGCGGCCGGTTGTGATCTGCTGGTGCATCTGGCGGCCTTGCTGACCCCGGCCTGCCAGGCCGAGCCGCTACGTGGCGCCCAGGTCAATCTGGTCGGTACCTTGAACGTGTTCGAGGCGGCCCGCGCGCACCGTATAGACCGGGTGCTGTACATGAGCAGCGCGGGTGTGTTCGGCCCCCACGACGGTCACGAGCCCAGACCGACCACCTTGTACGGCGCCTTCAAGCTGGCCGGCGAGGGTTGCGCGCGCGCCTACTTCGAGGATTACGGCATCCACAGCGTGGGTTTCCGCCCGCTCATCGTCTATGGCCCCGGACGCGAGGTGGGACTGACCGCGGGGCCAACCCTGGCCTGCAGGGCGGCCGCGCTCGGTGAGCCCTATACCATCGGCTTCACCGGTGACAGCGACTACGTTTACGTGGACGATGTCGCGGCCGCTTATGAGGCAGCGGCCCGCATTCCGCGGCCGGGCGCGGCGGTATTCAACATCACCGGTGTGAAGGCCTCGGTGGACGAGCTGCTCGCGGCGATCCGTGCCGCCCGGCCGGGGGCCCGCGTAGACGCCGGTGGTCCGGCACTGCCCGTCGCCGCCGACATCGAGGAGGGCGAACTGCGCAGCGTCTATCCCGACGTGCCCCGCACCTCGCTGCGCGACGGCATTGCCCAGACCATCGATCACTACGCGCGCTAGCGCGCACGAGGCTGGGGCGATGCCGCGCGACGGCCATCGCCCCCACGCACGCCGAGGCCGCGTCACGCGTGGCGGTTCGCACGCACGGCCTGTCCGCTACAGATACTGCTCGATCCGGGTGATATCGCTCAGCACCGCGCGTGGCCGATAGTCGACGAAGGCCTCGGCTCCGGTCGTGCCGGTCAGCACCGCTATGAAATCGATACCGCAGCGTCGCGCGGTCTCGGCATCGGTGAGACTGTCGCCCGCGAGCAGCACCCGGCCGTTGCGGTGGCGCATACGCGCCAGTGCCAGCCTTACCCCCTCGGGGTCGGGCTTGTGACGGCTCACCTCCTCGCCGCCGACGATCGCCGCGAAGCGGTCGACCAGCGCGTGGGGCTCGAGGATCTGGCGGATGCGCCAGGCGAATTTGGTGCTGACGATGCCGAGTCGGTGTCCGTTGCCGTGCAGGCGGTCGATGAGCTCGCAAACACCCGGGTAGAGGCGGGCGTTGGCGACCATGACCCGATCCGCGTGGGCGACGAAGTGCTCGCTGAAGGCGCTCGCGCGAGCCGTGTCGTCGTCGCCGGTGAGGACGCGGAAGGTTTCGGCTAGCGACAGACCGATCGTCGCGCAGCAGGTCTCTCGATCGCGTAGCGACTCGCCGAGCTCGCCCAGCGCGTGATTGATGCACGCGACGATGCCGTCCGAGGAATCGGCCAGGGTGTAGTCGAAGTCGAACAGGATGGTCGTGCTCACCGGTCTGAAGGCCTGTGTGAGATGCCGCTGGTCTCACGGGCGCTGCGGCCCGGCATACTGTGCTACCTTGGCTGGCGGTGACGGACGACCATCACCGCCAGCACCGATTCGGGACGGGAAACTTCGTCCTGATGGATTCGCATACCGCTTCCGAGCCCGCCTGGGGATGACTGCGCCACACCTCGATCCCGCCGCCAGGTCCGTCGACCCAGAGTCCGTCGACCCGGCTTCGCCCGCGGCAGCCACGATCAGCATCGGTGGTGCTTATCGATTCTTCCTGCCGCTGATCTTCATGACCGAGTTGAACATGATCTCCAAGTCGGTCATCCATGCCTTCCTGGCGCGCGCGGACAATCCGAGCGTGGCGCTGGCCGGCTTCAACGTCAGCTTCGCCTTCTACTATACGGTGATGAGCGCGACCGAGCTGACCATGCTGGTCTCAATCTCCTATCTGCGCTCGCGCGCCGCGCTCAAACGGATCTTCTTGTTCCTGGTGCTACTGCTCAGCCCACCCTTCGCGTTCGCGATGTGTGTGGCGCTGACGCCGCTCGGGGATTGGGTCTACGGTGGCATCTTCGGTGCCAGCGACGCGGTGGTCCGCGAAGCCCGCCTCGCCACGCTGATCCTCGGCTTCAGCCTGCCCCCGCTGATCCTGCGTGGGGTGAGCTTCGCACTGCTGATGCTCAACAAGCGCACCACCTTCATCACCGCGGCGACCGCGGTGCGTCTGGCCTCGCTGGCGGGCGCGCTGTTCGTGCTGCCGGCGTTCCTCGAGGGCGCGGCCGCCGGTGCCGCGGCACTGACCCTGTGCATGACCTTCGAGGGTGTGTTCGCCTTCATCTTTGCCTGGCGCCATCTTCGCGAGCTGCCCGAGACCGACCGCGCCGTCGATGCCGATACGCCCCGAGCCGGCGGGCGAGCGGCCGAGGGCACGCCGAGCATGCGCCGGCTGTGGCGTTTCAGCTGGCCGCTCGCCCTCAATCAGGTGTCCGAGCCCGGCGTGCTGGTGATCATCAACCTGTTCCTCGGGTTCCTGGCCAACACCGATCTGGCGCTGGCCGCCTTCGGTGTGACCCACGGACTGGTCAGCCTGATGTTCGCGCCGCTGCGCAATCTGGTGCAGACCGGTCAGACCCTGACGCGTAGCCGTGAGGACGCGCGGGTCCTGCTGCGTTTCGCGCTGCAGCTCGTGGTCGGCTTCACCGTGCTGTCGATCGTGCTGTTCCACACCGGGCTGTCACACACGGTGCTGGCCGGGATCATGGGTCTGAATCCGGAGCTCGAGGCCTACGTGCAGCCGGCCATGGAAATCGGCTTCTTGATGTCGTTATTCTGGGGCCTGGGCGCCTTGTTCAGGGGCTGGATGGCCGGCGCGCGAAGCACCGGTACGCTGGCCTTGACCGGCGGGCTGCGGCTCTCCACCTCGGCGCTGGTGGTCGGCGTTGCCGCCTTTCATCCGGACCTGAACGGTGCAGTGCTTGGCTTGTGCGCCTGGATCATGGCGTATGTGGTCGAGTCGATCGTCCTCGGACTACGTCTGCGTAGCGGCGTGCACCTCGACCGGCTCGGCGCCTGAGGCCGGGGCCGGAGGCGACTCGCCCAACACACCTGAAGACAACTACGAGAGCAAGCATGATCGACAAAATCGTGCCGTCGCTGGAGGCGGCCGTGGACGGGATCGCGGACGGGGCCACCGTGCTGGTGAGCGGTTTCGGTGGTGCCGGGATCCCCACGGATCTGTTGCACGCGCTGATCCGCAAGGCGCCACGAAACCTGACCGTGGTGAACAACAATGCCGGTAACGGTCACGTCGGGCTGGCCGCCTTGATGGAGGCCGGCTGCGTGGCGAAGATCATCTGTTCGTTTCCTCGCTCGGCCAACTCGGTGGTGTTCGACACGCTGTACAAGGAAGGTCGCATCGAGCTGGAAACCGTGCCGCAAGGAACACTGGCCGAGCGCATCCGCGCCGCGGGTGCCGGCGTCGGCGCCTTCTACACCCGGACCACGGTGGGCACACCGCTCGCCGAGGGCAAGGAGATCCGCGAGATAGATGGCCAGCAGTACGTGCTGGAGTATCCCATCCACGCCGATGTGGCGCTGGTCAAGGCCGATCTGGGTGACCGTTGGGGCAACCTCACCTATCGTCTGGCGGCACGCAACTTCGGTCCGGTCATGTGCACCGCGGCGAAGCTGACCATCGTCCAGGTCAATCGCGTGGTCGCGCTCGGCGAGATCGAGCCCGAGAACGTGATAACGCCCGGCATATTCGTCGACCGGGTGGTGCAGGTCGACGATCCGGTGGATGAGACCAAGGCCATGCAAGAGGGGGTGCGATTCCAATGACAGGCAAGCTCGACCGCAAGCAGGTGGCGTGGCGCG